>CAIXCO010000280.1 GCA_903917955.1 uncultured Chlorobiaceae bacterium
ATAACGGTTTTACCACTCGCCATTGTACCCCGGTTGAGGGTAACGCACTCACGGATAACAGTCCTGTCGCCAACGTACAGATAGGTCTTTTCTCCTGAAAATTTGAGATCCTGTGGCTCATTGGCAAGCACCGCACCTGAATGGATCTTGCATGAGTTACCGATTCGTGCTCCTGAGGCAATATGGACATGGGGCCATATCACCGTGCCATCACCAATTTCGACATCGTCTTCAATAACCGTGTATGGCCCGACGGTAATTCCCTCTCCAAGAATGGCACTCTGACCAATCACGGCGGTTGGATGAATAGTACTTTGCATAGTGTTTATTGCTTCATTGTTTCAAACTCGTCGATCAGCCCTGGTTGTTTCAGCTCTCTTGCAAGCAGTGCAATAATGCGTTTTGCATCCTCCTTTCTGCCAACATCCCGGTATGCCCTTGCAAGTACATAAAAAAGGCGAGGATCAGTGGCCGGAGATGCATGAATACCCAATTTTTCAAGATAAGCAATATACACTGAGGTTTTCTGCTTTTCGCCAAGACGAACATAAAGAGCAATGACCGAACCGGCAAGTTCAGGATTGAGAGGATACTGATCCAAAGGCAGAAGCCTGGCTGAGGTGTCAAGTACTTGCAAGGCAAGGGTTCCGCGCTGAACACTCTGTTCGGCTCCCGAAGCTCCCTGTATTGAAAGAACTCCGTCAGGCTCGGCAGCCAAATCGAGGGCAAGGCGAACAAAAAGAGGCGTATAGTTGCCGCAAAGCCTTCTTGAGGTCTCTTCAAGGTTGACCTCTGGATTGTTGAGGTTACGGTACCGAAAGAGATGAAGAAGATTTTTGTAAAGAAGCGCCGAATCGACATAGCTCATCGGATCGGCACTTTTGAGCGGAACCACCTTGTAGGCAAGACCGTCGAGACGCAGATAGCTTTCAAGGCCAATCATGCTTTCGGGGTCAACCGTGAGGGCAAAGTAGATCGGGCGCAGGGGAAAGTTGTTCATGACAATATCATACACCGCAAGATCCTGCGGACGCAGATAGCCTTGGCCATCGTAGGTCAGACCGGGCTTCAGGGGCCATTTCATGGTATCGACCGGTTCAGAGGGGAGCAAAACGCCATTGCGACGGCTTTCACGCAAGAGCTGCTGACGGGCAACTGATGAGGGTAGTTCGGCATCAACAGAGTCAATGGGTACATAGGTGATATCGGCGATCTCGCCGTCACTCATCGTGAAGGCTACCGGTTTTGCTCCACGGGGAGAGCTGTTTTTCAACTGGTTGAGATACCATCCGGTATTGGCAAGGCTCAAATTGACCACGCGAACGTCGGTTCGGATGCGCTCAACCTCCTGCAGATACCACAAGGGAAAGGTGTCGTTGTCGCCATTGGTAAAGAGAATGGCATCTTTTTCACAGCTCTGCAGCAGATTCCACGCCCAGTCCCACGGTACATAGTTTCCTGAGCGGTCATGCACCCTGTAGTTGGCCCACAACATCCTCCCGTTGATGAAAAGGAGACCAGTAGCAACTATCAACGCGGCAAGAACCATCTGGTTTCTGCTACCGGCAGGTTTCAGTCTCGCCCCGAGCCATTGCCAGATACTTTCAACCCCGATCCCGATCCAGAGAGCAAAGGCAAAAAAGCTGCCCACATAACTGTAGTCCCGCTCGCGCGGCTGAGGTTCAGTCTGGTTGAGATAGATAACAAGCGCTACTCCGGACAACACAAAAAGGGCGGTTACAACCAGCCCCATCTTCCACTCACGCCTGAAGTGGGTGATTGCTCCGACCAGCCCGACAAGGAAAGGAATCCCCCAAAGCACCGACCAGTCCACTCCGGCCCCCTCCATATCGTGCTCACGCCCGATGAACTGCCAGCCGAAATAGCGGAAGTACATCTTCTTCATCTGATAGGTGACAAAAAAGTCGAGATCACTCGAATAGTGCTGATAAAAGTATTGATGTACAGGTTCAGGCGACCACCGTCTCGGCCAGAGCGGCATATCGCCGTACTGATCGCGGTTGAGGTAGGAGACAAAAACCTCAGACGATGAGGGGTTGTTTTCGTTAATGGGCGGCCCTGCCTGCGCACGCACATAAATCATGCCGTAGGAGGTATAACCGATAATAATGAGCAGAAGCGACATCAAAAGGGTGTTCATGAGAGCACGGCGATGAATGTGCGAATACCAGATAGCCGTGCCAAGCAAGGTGAGAAAGAGAAGAAATCCCCACCATGAGGTATGTTGCAGCAGCAGCGGAAGACCCTTGATAATGCCGATATAGATCAGAAAAAAGAGGCCCGATGAGGCAACAATGAGCAGGGCGAAAGATTTAACGGTAACCTGATACTTTTTAAAGTACCAGGCCAGCGCAACGGCAAAAACGGCAAGCAGGCTGAGCAGGTGTACGCCAATCGAAAGACCGATAATGTACATGACGAGCAGCAGCCACCGTTCGTGGCCAGCTTTGGGCTCCTCTTCGTACCAGCGGAGAAGCAGCCAGATAAGCAGGGCTGTAAAGAGTGAGGAGAGTGCGTAGACCTCCGCTTCAACCGCGTTAAACCAGAAGCTGTCGGAGAGGGCAAGGGCAAGGGCGCCAACCGCAGCACCACCGTAGGCCGAAACCCTCTCTGCCGGGCTCCAGAGGTCGGGATCACTTTTGCGGTACATTTCGATCAGTCGTACCGTGATGAGATAGGTCAGCATAATGGTTGCAGCACTTGCAAGGGTACTGATGAAGTTGACCCTTGCCCCGATATCACTGAAAAAGGGAATCATCGAAAAAAGGCGCCCGAGCAGCAGAAAAAACGGCGAACCGGGAGGATGAGGGATCCCGAGCGTATAAGCTGTAGCAATAAACTCCCCGCAATCCCAGAACGAGAAGGTGGGCGCCATGGTGCGGAGATATAAAATTTCGGCGACAAAAAAGAGAACGGCAGCAAGCGTGCGGTTAATCGTCCGGTGTGTCATAGATAAAACGTGCTCAGAAGTATTGGATTACCCGAAAATAAACTCTTCAGCAATGAGATCGGCAAACAAAAAACCTTTTTGGGTCAGATAAAGACGTTCCTCCTGCTGCTCTATCCACCCCTTCTCTAAAAATCGGGCAATGGCCAGTGAAAGCGTGTGGCCCAATTTATTTCCTTTTCGCAAAAAATCAACATCCAGACCGCTGTTTATTCGAAGTGTGAGAAATACCTGTTCAGTAAACCGCTCCTCAACCGAAAGCTCTTCACGAAAAGCGGTGGCGGCAGCAGGGGCAGCCAGATATCGTGTAAGGCTCGAAACATTTGCCATACGAAGTTCCATTTGCGGCGAAACAAGAAAGCTGTGCGCAGAAGGGCCGAAGCCAAGGTAGGGCTCCCGCTTCCATGTAGCAAGGTTGTAGCGGGAATGGTGGCCTGGAAGAGAGAAATTAGAGACCTCGTACTGACTGTACCCCTGAAGCGATAGTGCACTTTGCGCATCTTCATAGAGAGAGGCCTGCAAGGCATCATCCGGCACGGTAACGAGACCCTTGGCTACCTGTCGGTGGAGGATGGTTTTTGGCTCAACAGAGAGCATATAGAGCGAAAGATGGTGGGGGCGCAGTGCCAGAGCCTCATGCAGATCGGCCTGCCAGAGTGAACCATTCTCTCCGGGAACCCCGCAGATAAGGTCAACGCTTACCGACTCAAAGCGCCGGAGTGCATCGGCGGTCACCCGGCTCGCCTGGAGTGCCGTGTGCGCCCGGCCAAGCGCATGGAGCTTTTCTGTGGTAAACGACTGCACTCCAATACTGAGCCTCGTTATCCCTGCCGACCTGAGTTCATCCATTGTCTTGAGGCTGAGATCTTCAGGATTGGCCTCAAGGGCTATTTCAATATCAGGAGCGAAGCTGCAAAGAGCCGCAAGCTCCTCAAGCCATAGGGCAAGGTAGCGCACAGGCACCATCGACGGAGTGCCTCCACCAACATGAATAGCGCTGATAGTCTGCCCTTTCAGCTCCTCCGACCGGGATACAGTTTCAAGGGAGAGTGCGCTGAAAAAAGCTGCGATCTGCTCCCTGCCTGTAACCAGATAAAAATCACAATAGGAGCAGCGCGCCTTGCAGAAGGGGATGTGCAGATAAAGGGTCAGCATAACCTGAACATACTGACATGATGAAGCAAAACAAGATCAGGAGCGGGCAAGGATATACTCCGTAACGGCTTGATAGAGATCGTCCGCCACAAATTCGGGAATGATGTTACGAGTCAGGCAGAGCGCCTCTTCGTTATGGCCGGTACGAACCAGCACAGGCCGAAGCCCGGCACGCAGGCCGCACTCAACGTCAAGTGTTTTATCTCCGACAAAAAATGAAGCGCTTCGGTCAACAACGATCCCTTCTTTCAAAAAATCGTTGATGGCCAGTTCAACCATCCCCGTTGCCGGTTTGCGGAAATCAGCAAAACGGTCGTACTCTGGATGAGGGTATTCGGGGTGAAAGGGACAGTAATAACAACGGTCAAAGCTGGCATTTTTGGACGCAAGCAGCTTGTTGAGATAACGGTTTACCTCTTCAACCTGCCCAACCGTAGCAATGCCTCTGGCAATCCCCGCCTGATTACTCACAATGACAATGCGAAATCCGGCTCTCTTTGCCAATGCAATAGCCTCATCTGAGCGATCAATCAGCTTCAACTGTTCTTTCAAAAAAACGTATGAGCCTGTGTCCTGGTTGATAGTGCCATCCCTGTCAAGAAAGAGCACCCTGGTTTTCTGCTCCATAAAAGACTATTGTTCAAGAAGTTCACGGTACAACTGATCATACTCTTCAGCCGATTTTTTCCAGGTAAAGTCGCGGGTCATGGCTGTCGTAATAATCTGCTGCCAACTTTCATCATCATGAAAAGAAGCAAGAGCCTCTTCAAGCTTGCCAACCAGCGAATCGGCAGTATAATCATGAAAAATAAATCCGGAGCCACTCTCTTCGGCACACTCTTCGATGGTTTCTACAATTCCTCCTCCGGCAAAGGCGACCGGTATTGTCCCGTAATTCATGGCAAACATCTGGATCATGCCACATGATTCAATCATGCCCGGCATGAGCAGAATATCGAGCCCCGCAACGGCAAGGTGAAAAAAAGAGTCGGAATATTCGCCATGATAGCTCACCTGCTCAGGATGCTCCAGTGCAAAATCCTGGAATTTTTTTTCGTACTTATTATCACCTGCGCCACTGATCACAAGCTGAATATCAAGAGCTGCAAGCTGCTCAAGACTCTGCTGCAACAGTCCGGCTCCCTGAAACTCGTCAAAGTTGATAATCACTCCCACCACAGGAACGCCTTCGGTGTACTGAAGACCAGCCTCTGCAAGCAATGCTTTTTTGTTGTCAAGCTTGCCATCCATGTGCTCATTACTGTACCGCTTCTTGATGAGCTTGTCCGTCGAGGGGTTCCACTGCCGGGTATCGATACCGTTCACAATGCCATAAAACTTTGCCTGCTGCTCCTCAAGAACCCGTCCAAGCCCGTAGGTCTTCTGGCCATCATGCACAATTTCCTCGGCATAAAGTTTAGAGGTCGTGGTCAAAAGGTCGGCATGTTCAACGCCGGTATAGAGCAGATTAACCTCATCGTCATTGCAATGCAGAGCGGAGCAAACCTCTTCAGGAAGCAGCTTCTGAAATGCCTTAAGGGGAAGAATTCCCTGACGATAAATATTATGAACGGTAAAAACCGTTTTTACATCTTTGAAAAACTCATGAGAGGCATAAACCGTTTTTAAAAGAAGGGGAATAAGGGCAGCATGCCAGTCGTGACAATGGATAATATCAGGTTTCCAGCCAAGCCGTTGCAGAGTCTCAAGCACGCCAACATTGAAAAAAACAACCTTGTCGGCACTCCCTTTCAAATCACTTCCGTTGTCTCTATCGGTAAAAAGACCGTTACGCTTAAAATATTTTTCGTTATACAGGAAATAGGTCTGGATCTTGCTTGAAGGCAACGCCGTCACCTTGACATGCAGCAAATCGATTTTCTCCTTGAGATCGACCTCAATGTCGGAAAGACGCAGAACATCATGCAACCGGAATTTACGGTCATTGATTGTACCGTACTTCGGCATCATGATGCGGGCCTCAAATCCTTCCTCCTCAATAGCTTGGGGGAATGATGCCATAAAATCAGCAAGAGGGCTGATCCTTACAAAAGGAGAGACTTCACCGGAGACATAAAGAACTTTAAAATTTCGTCTGGACATCTATATGACACTCAATCTATAATTTTTCATGAAAAGCTTTCATAGAACTACATTAGTTTCTAATTTACGAATTTTCACAGTCACATACAATCAAGCCTCACTCACCAAGGAACCAAAGGATTTTCATGCAGACGGCCTCCCGCATCACAAATTTCTTCCTTATTCCCCTGCTTTGGCTTGCCAGCGGTTGCGCTTCCGATCGGCCACCTTCGGGAGGCCCTGTTGATGCAACTCCGTTGCAGGTGCTCTTTTCTGATCCTGCGCCATCAACTGTTCAGGTCTCAACAGAGAGAATTCACTTGACGTTCAACCATGACATTTCCGTTCGGGAACTGCTCAATACCGTCATCATTTCGCCATCTATCGGTGACTACGATATTGCCATTTCTGGAAGAAAAATGGAAATAAAAGGGTTCAAACCTCTGGAACGGGAGAAAACCTACATTCTCACCCTCGACAAAAAGCTCAGGGACAACAATGGCCGCACCTTTAGCGCACCCTATACTTTTGCATTTTCGACTGGAGCGGTTCTCGATAACGAAACAATCAGCGGTACGGTGATCGAGAAAGAGTGTTCCCCAGCCACGAATGCGCTGATAGTTGCTTTTGCCGAACACCCGGAAAACTCCGGTATCGGAAACCTGCTGCAAAGAGAGCCTGATTATTGGACACAGGCAGACGGCTCAGGAGCCTTCTCGTTGCAACATCTGGCCAAAGGAGTCTACCGGATTGTTGCTTTTAACGACCAAAATGGGGACCGGCGTATCAACACAGCAACCGAAGAGATTGGCCTCTGCAGTAAAGCGGTTGTTTCCACAGGCTCTTCCGATCTCCTGCTCAGATTTTCCGAACTGAGGCACAAAAGCGGTGCCCCTCCATCCATACCAAACGGCAAAGTAACTGCCCCTGCTGCAACCGGTACCATTTCGGGAAACTGCCTTGCCTCCGGGCAATACGTGGTTGTTGATGCGTCAAGTGTGACGGCATCATACCGCACAACGGCATCACGCGACCAAAACGGCGCCTTGCACTACTCCTTCCCGGAACTCCCTCCCGCCCGCTATACCCTCACCGCATTTACACCCTCCGACGGCAAAAAGCCCAATGCTGAACGGCAATGGAATCCCGGTTCCATCGAGCCATTTCAACCCTCCGAACCCTTCGGATTTTATCCGGAAAAGGTAACCGTACGTCCGCGATGGACAACAGAGCATATCGATATTCGAATCACCACGTCCAAGTAATAAAACCAATGCTTTCCACGATGAACACATCTTCCAGAATAGGCCCTAATTCCATTATCCAGACAGTCGCAGCCCTTGAGGCACTCTATGGTAAAACAAAAGCTGAAACGCTCCTCCGCAAAATCGGGCAAGGGTACCTTATTGAAAACCTGCCGAAAGAGATGGTAGAAGAGGCGAAATTTCACTCACTTGTCATTGCTCTGCAAAAAGAGATCGGAGAGACTTCCGCTATCCTTAAAGAGGCTGGCGAACGAACCGCCCGTTATCTTCTGAAGGTGCGTATTCCCTTCATTTTCCAGAAATTTCTGAAACTTTTGCCACACCGCCTGGCATTCCGGCTCTTCCTCTTCGCCATCAGCAAAAACGCCTGGACTTTTGCCGGAAGCGGTGAATTCACCTACTCCATGAACCAACCGCCAGAAATAACCGTCAAGGTAATCTTCCCGAGCCATCCGGTTGTCGGAAACTTCTACCTTGGCACCTTCACCACACTCTTGCAAGAGTTGGTCAACCCAGCAACAAAGATCAAACCCGACATAAACAAGGTGGACGGAAAGATACGATGCCACTATCAATGTGAAATTTGAGATAATGCAATGCAAAAAGGCAGCCCTAAAGCTGCCTTTTTTGTACAATGTAAAAGCCAGAGCTACTGCCAGCCGTTAACCATTTTGAAGATTTCCCTGTCACCGATTGGTACGGGTACTGAGGCAATGGGGTTCTCCTGAATGAGGTAATCGGCAATTTCATTGTAGGGTACAAGGCACTCCGCCTTATCAGAAGTATCGTCCATGGCATACATGGTTTTGCCGGCAAATCGGCTCTTGCGGATCAGTTCGTGGTAGGGCACTTTTGCAAGCAGCCTTGTTCCAACTTTTTCGGCAAACTGGTCGAGCATGTTGGTGCCTCCGCCAGTGGTGTAGTCAACGCGGTTGGCAACAATGCCTGCCAGCTTCACCTTGTAGCGGACGCTTTTCTGCTGAATCGCCATACAGAGACGGTTGGCAGCAAAAATGCTGTCGAAATCGTTGGTGGCAATAATGATGGCGTAGTCGGCATAGTTCAGCGGGGCGCTGAAACCTCCGCAAACAACGTCACCAAGCACATCAAAAAGGATAACATCATATTTTTCGTAAAGACCAAGCTCCTGGAGCAGGGTAACAGATTCACCGACAACATAACCACCGCAGCCGCTTCCAGCAGGAGGGCCACCAGCCTCAAGACAATCGATACCGGCAAAACCCGTTTCGATAATATCCTCGGCACTCAGCTCCTCATGGTGAAAATCAACCTCTTCAAGAGCTTCGATAACGGTTTTCTGCAGTTTTCCTGTAATGGGGAATGTGCTGTCATGCTTGGGATCACAACCGATCTGGAGTACCTTGGCACCTTTCAGGGCAAGTGCCGCTGAGATGTTGGCGCTTGTGGTGCTCTTTCCTATGCCGCCCTTGCCATATACCGCTAAGACTAAACTCATAATGATAACA
Source organism: uncultured Chlorobiaceae bacterium (assembly GCA_903917955.1). Taxonomy (GTDB): domain Bacteria; phylum Bacteroidota; class Chlorobiia; order Chlorobiales; family Chlorobiaceae; genus Chlorobium. The sequence continues at coordinate 8,958 of CAIXCO010000280.1, forward strand.
GAGAATTTGATTGATAGAAAAATCTTACCCGCCAAGCGACTCTTTTGCCTGCCGGAACACCTCTACAGAGACCATGGTGTCACCGTTACCCCGGGCAAAGGTTTCTGTGTTCTTCCGCACTTTTTTACGAACAAAGAAGGGCACCTTCTTGAGCATGGTTTCTGCCTCATCGCTCCACTTCATCTCTCCCTCCTCTGCAATCGTCACAACATCGGCTGCGACCTCCGGTGATAGATGGTCATTACTGGCAGACGGCTGTGGCTCTTCAGGGGATACGGATGCTTCGCTCTCCTCATATTCAAGACCAGCGTCACCGAAAAAGTCGATAAGATGCTTTTCGAGGCCAAGTTTGCAGGAGAGATAGACCCTGTCGGCAATAACATCGGCACCATCAAAACCAAAGAAGGGGTAGTAACCGAGCAGATGATTTTCAATATGGGTCGGTGGACAGACCACCATGCAGGGAACATCGAGCTTGCGGCAACTGTGACGCTCCATCTGTGTGCCACAAACCAGGTCAGGCATTTGATCGTCGATGATTTGTGCAACATCCTGGAACTTGTCGGTGACAATGAGTGCTCCGGGAAGGTAGCCCTCAAGCTCCTTGCGTACCCAATCGGCGTGACGCTCCAGATAGGTACCAGCACCGATAATCTGCATACCGAGTTCGTCGCGCAAAAACTTTACAAGGGCAACGGTATGGGTCGCGTCTCCAAAAACAAAGGCGCGTTTGTTGCTGAAACTCTCCATGTCGGCTGTTCGGGCAAACCAGGGCACACCGCTTGGGGCACTCTGGCCGTCAAGCGAAAATTCGTGCATCTTGGGCATGGCAATCAGGGGAACTCCCCGTTCAGCACCTGCCGCATTCAGCTTCTCGATCAGGGAGCGGAGCCATGCAAGCGTGGGCTCGACCCCGATCGGAGCTTCGTAGAGAGCTGGCATATCGAAGGTGTCAGCAAGATATTCCGCCGCCGTTGTCCCAATTTCGCGATAAGGGGCGATATTAAGCCAAGCGGCTGGCAGTTTCCGAAGATCGTCAATGCTGGCTCCCCATGGGGCAACAACGTTGACCGCAATGCCAAGCGTCTGCAACATGCGCCGGATGCTTGTCAAGTTGGCACGCAAATGAAAACCAAGTGAGGTAAAGCCAAGCAGGTTCACTGAAGGCTGCGCTGTTTTCTCCTGGGCAACGGCATAGCGTTTCACCAGTTCGGTCAACAAGCCGTCAGCCGCTTCGTTTTCCGATACCCTGAAGGGGTTCAGCGCATAGACCAGAATTTTTTCCTTTGGTAAACCTGAATGGGCTGCCAGTTGATGAAGATCTTCCTGGAGAAGAGCCGTGCTGCAGCTCGGCGCAATAACGATAAGTTCAGGATTGTAGTGGTGATCGACCTGCTGAAGTGTTGCGGGAAGTCTCGATACTCCCTGGGCAAGGTCTCTTCCACGAACCACACTGATCGACAAGCCGGGAAATTGCGGGGTTCGTTCAAGCATGGTATAGGTTGCCGTGATGTAATCATCTCCCTGGGGAGCATGATAGACGGTATGAACCCCTTTCATACTGTTGGTAACGCGGCTGATACCATGGAGGGCAGTGCCCTCGTAGAGCCAGAAAGCTAAGCGCATACTCTTGTGTCGTTTGTTTATTGCATTTTCGGGTCGGTGAATTATTCAGCGCTCGGCATGACTCCTTCAAGCCAGACCTCCCGGTCGAACGCTGGCAACTTGCTGCGGCGCTGGAGCGGTGAAACGAACATGTTGGCCAGAGTAACAACTCCCGACCAACTGTGAATGGACATCAGCATGAATTCCATGCTCCACTTCACAACAAAACCGTTGCCAACAAAAGGGTTGGCCGTCATCAGCGAAGTGATGATCAAGTCGGGCTGGATGCGGCGGACATCCTCCAGTTGACGATGAAAATTTGGCTGCTCAACGACGCGAACACCATCAAGAGCCTCAAGTTCTCGCGCATGAAATTTTTTGTTGATATAGGCACTGCTGCATTCGACCACATCGGCCCCGGCACTGTGGAGAAAACGTGCAAGCGGCAATTCCATCATAGTATCGGCGGTCAAAAAAACTTTTTTGCCTTTAAGAAGCTCCGTCTGATTGCGGATCTTCTCCCATGCAGCTTTTTCACGGTCACGAAGATCGACAGTAATCCCGAATTCGCGGGCAAGATCCTCCCAGAAGGCTCGCGTACCATCGGGACCGAAAGGAAAGAGTGAATGAAGTACGCTGGCGCCGCGTTCACGGGCAAGCTTGACGGCAACCCTTGAAAGATAGGGTTGAATCGGTGCAAGAACGGTATCGGGGCCAATGGCTGGCATTTTGTCGAAACGGGACTCAGGAAGAAACCCGCCGACCGAAATTCCGAGCGCTTCGGCCTCTGCTCTGAGGTCATCAGCCGTCACGTCGTTGACCGAGCCAAGGAAAACCACGCTTTTCTGACCTGCCGGTGCTACGGGACAGAAAGGAACAAGAGCGGAGAGCACCGAGTCCTCTGCCTGGGTAAAATTATAGACCAGACCGCTTGCAGGCACAAAAAGTACCGGCACATCTGGCGTACTGAGCAGATGGGCAAGCCCCTTGAAATCAACCTTCATCACCTCGGGAGTACACGAAGAGAGAAGAAAAATCACCGATGGATTATGGTCGGCCTTGATTTCACGGATAATTTCCTCGAGGGTCGGTTCATTCTTTGAAAGATCGCCCTCCTCCATAAGGGCAATACCAAAGCGCGGCTTGGCAAAAATCATCATGCCGAGAGCATTCTGCAAAAAATGGGCGCAGGTATGTGTGCCAAGCACAAGAAAAAAGCTGTCCTTGATTTTCTGGTACATCCAGCCAACACAGGCAAGACCACAAAAACTATGCGTAACGTTATCTTCCTTGATAACCTGAATATCTCGGGAAAGCTGCATCATGACTGTTTTCTTTTGAGAGTTACTGCCCGCAATAAAGCTGTGTTATAGATGCCAAACGTAAAGAGAGGTGAAGATAAAATATTTTCAGTAATCCCCCTACTCTTCCGCTCCCCTCGCCTGGACTATTTTCGCTTTGACTGAAGCACTTTTTTCGCCAAGGCGGACAGCCCGATCACGACGGTCATCAATCTTCATAACCGTATAGACACGCTTGCCGCCCTGACTGAACGAGTACTCATGAAGCTTTAGCGCGAGATCGAACAGCAGGGGCGCCGGCCCTTCAACCGTCGTCCCCATATCGTGAAGCCTGAAACTGCAACCGCTTGCGGCAAGAAGCTCCTGTAATCCGGCAACAAAGCCGCTCAGGCTTCCCTCCTTGCTGTCGAGAGGAAGAACTGCGATATCCATCAATGCCATAACAAGAGTGGTTTATTCATCTGAAAACCGTCTCTTCACGTCCCGGACCGACCGATATGAAAGTAACAGGTACCTGCAGCTCATCTTCAAGGAAAGTGACATAGTTCTGCGCTTCGGGCTGCATATCGGAAAAGTTTCGGGCTTGCACGTTCGATGCCATCCACCCCTTCATGGTGGTGAAAAACGGCGTCACCCTCGAAAGTGTCTGATGATCAGTAGGAAAATCATGGATCTCCTTGCCGTCGAGCATATAGGAGGTGCAAACCTTGATCTCCTCAAAGGTGTCAAGCACATCAAGCTTGGTGAGCGCAATTTCCGTCACCCCGTTAATGACAAGCGAATAGCGGAGAGCCACAAGGTCGATCCAGCCGCAGCGGCGTTTTCTTCCGGTTGTAGCGCCAAACTCATGGCCAATACGACCAAGACGCTCCCCTGTTTCATCAAGAAGTTCCGAGGGAAATGCTCCATTGCCGACCCTGGTCATGTAAGCCTTGCAGACACCGATCACCTTGCCAATATAATTCGGTGCTATGCCTGAGCCGGTGCAGGCTCCTCCTGAAGTAGGATTTGAAGAGGTCACGTAAGGATAGGTTCCATGATCAACATCAAGCAGACAGCCCTGGGCACCTTCTAGCAGGACAGTTTTTCCCTCCTGGAGCTGGCGGTTCAGGTAAAGTTGGGTATTGGTCACATAAGGATCGATAATCTTGTCGAACTCTTCGTACTCGCGCACCATGGCTTCGACATCAATCTCTTCCTTCTCATAAATATTCTTGAATAGCTTGTTCTTGGCTGCCAGGTTTTCACGAAGCTTCTCCTGCAAAACTTCCGCACTGAGCAAGTCAACAACCCTGATTCCCTTTCGGGCAAACTTGTCTTCATAACTCGGACCGATACCTCGGCCAGTTGTCCCTATTTTTTGATCACCCTGGGCACTTTCATGCAGGGTGTCGAGCAGTTTGTGATAGGGCATGATAAGGTGAGCATTATGACTGATAAACAGCCGGCCCGTCACCTCGTAACCAAGCTCCTCGACCTTTTTGATCTCATCGAGCAGTGCCACTGGATCAATGACCACACCATTACCGATAACACAAACACATCCTTTATTAAAAATTCCAGAGGGAATCAGGTGCAGAACGACGGTTTTATTATCGAAACAGATGGTATGACCGGCATTCGCCCCACCCTGATAACGGACAACAATATCATACTTGTCCGAAAGGTAATCCACAAGCTTTCCTTTGCCTTCATCACCGAACTGCGTGCCGACAATAACCGTTGCCGACTGTGACGGAGTCCTGAATTTTTTTGATTCCACGACGATTGTTTTTATTGACAGATATAATGATCAAAATGAGCCAGAAGCTCACCCTTTCCCTTGCCTGAAAACGATGAATAATTTACAATAAATTTGGCTTTAGCCGCGCAACTTTCCATAATACGGCTGGTTTGTACCTTTTCCTTCTGCGTAAGCTTGTCATACTTGGTCATCACGATAGCGTAAGGCTTGTCGTGAGCCTCAAGAAAGCTGATCATCGCCCTGTCGGACTGCATGGCCGGATGGCGGGAGTCGAGAAGCAGCACGACCAGCGAGATAGTGCGCCGTTGCAGGATATAAGAGGAGAGAAGAGTGCCCCACAAGGCCTTCTCGGCATGACCAACAGCCGCATAACCATAACCGGGAAGATCAACAAAATAAAGATCGCTGTTGACAAGAAAATAGTTGATCAATCTTGTTTTTCCTGGTGTGGAACTGGTTTTGGCAAGGCCTTTTATCCCTGTGAGGGAGTTGAGCAGCGTCGATTTTCCGACATTGGAGCGTCCTGCAAAAACAATTTCGGGAAATGATTCTTCCGGAAGCCCGGAAAGAGCAGAAACACTGATGTGAAAGGTGGAATTAACAATTTTCATACAAAAAGAGCGGTCACAAAAAAAGAGCTATAAAAAAGGAAGCTAAAAACCTTGCGTTAAAAACCCAAATGTTTAACTTTCATCGGGCCATTCAGGCGTACTAGACCCTCATTTCACCATAAGAAAAAGGCAGAACAGCAGAAGATGTCACTCTTCATTTATAACTCCCTCGGCAGAACAAAAGAGAAATTCGAACCCCTCCACCCGGGGATTGTAACCATGTATGTATGCGGGCCAACCGTCTATGGCCATGCCCACCTTGGCCATGCAAAAAGCTATGTCTCATTTGACGTAGTCGTTCGCTGGCTTCGCCATAGCGGGTACCGGGTCAAGTATGTGCAGAACATTACTGATGTGGGTCACCTGACTGATGACGCCGATGAAGGCGAGGACAAAATCATAAAACAGTCGCGCCTCGAACAAACCGACCCCATGGAAATTTCGCAGTTCTACACCCGAAGTTTCTATCATGATATGGATCAAATGGCGGTTCTTCGCCCCAATATTGCTCCCGCTGCCACAGCCCATATTCCCGAGCAGATTGCCCTGGTTGAGCGGTTGATAAAAACCGGCCACGCCTACGAGGTCAATGGGAACGTCTATTTCTCTGTCGCATCGTTTCCGGCCTATGGCAAACTTTCGGGACGCACTGACCAGGATGCACTGCAATCAGGTGCAAGGGTAGAGTTACGCTCCGAAAAACGCCACCCTTCCGATTTTGCACTCTGGAAAAAGGCCGATGAGCAGCACCTGATGAAATGGAACTCTCAATGGAGTCTCGGCTATCCCGGCTGGCATCTGGAGTGTTCGGCAATGTCGATGAAGTATCTTGGAGAGACGATTGATATTCACGGTGGAGGGATGGAGAACAAGTTTCCTCACCACGACTGTGAAATCGCCCAATCAGAATCGGTAACCGGCAAACCCTACGTCAGGTTCTGGATGCACAACAACATGGTGACCATCAATGGAATAAAAATGGGGAAGTCCCTGAAAAACTCTGTCAATTTGAACGAGATTTTCAACAATATCGACCCGCTGGTCATCCGCTTCTTTATTTTGCAATCCCACTACCGATCACAACTTGATTATTCCGAAACCGCTATTAAGGCATCAGCAACCGGACTTGAAAAACTCCATGAGAGCCGGCGGCGACTTCGGGAACAAAGCCCGGGAAGCGGAACTTTCGAGAGTGCAGAATTCCTGCAACGCTTTACTGATGCAATGGATGATGATTTCAACACTCCGATAGCCATTGCGGTGCTGTTCGACTTCTCCAAATCGCTGAACGCGGCCCTTGATCGTATCGAAGGCATATCAGAAAGCTCCCGGCAAGAGGCAGAGGCTTTTTTTGACAAAGCTGGGCGAGAGATTCTCGGTATAGTGCAGGACGGCGGCCAATCAGGAAACCGGGGTGAAGAATTAAGCGGCCAAAAACTCAACTGCGTGATGGAGATTCTGCTTGAACTGCGGGCTGATGCCAGAAAAAACAGGGATTTTTCCCTCAGCGACAAAATACGCGACCAGCTCCTTGATGCCGGAATCGAAATCAAGGATACAAAAGAGGGTGCGAGCTGGTCAATAAAAAATGGGCTCTAAAGGTACTCTTCAAGCCCTTCACGCCGAAGAGCGTCAACAACGTTACCTACCCGGTGCGAGTGCCCCTTGCTGCAAACAAGGAGTGCGTCATCGGTCTCGACAATGATCACATCACGAAGTCCTATGGTGCAGACCACCTTCCCTGCCGTTTTTTTGACAAAAACATTATCGCAGTCGAGCTGCACCACCAGGCTGTCGGGCAACTCCCCTGCCACAGCATTGCGGTTACCGGCTACTTTGAGAACTTCATCCCAGCAGCCGAGATCAGACCAGCCAAATTCTCCCGCCAGCACAAAAACCGTTTCGGCCTTCTCCATGATGCCGTAATCAATGGAGAGAGGATGAATCCAGGAGTAGACGTCTTCAATGACTTCACGCTCACTCTCCGATCCAAGGCTCTCGTAAATGGCAAGCAAATCCTTGTATAAATCGGGCATGGAACGCTCAAATTCCCTCTCTATGACATCAATGTGCCAAATAAAAACCCCGCTGTTCCAGTAAAAATCCTTGCTTTCCAGAAACTCGACCGCCGTCGCAGCGTCTGGCTTTTCAGCAAATGCTTTTACCCTGAAGAGCAAAAAATCGCACCGATCTGAAAAAGCCATCGGAATAGAACGCTGTGCGTCCACCTGAATATATCCGTAAGCAGTTTCTGGGCGATCGGCTGTAATGCCAATGGTTACAAGAGCTTTTTTTTCACTGGCGATCTCTATACCTGCCTCAAGAATTTTAATAAAGGCCTCTTCATCAAGCACAAAATGGTCTGAAGGAAGCACAATGGTTATCGCATCGGGATCACGTTTTTTGATATGAGCCGTTGCAAGGGCAATGCAAGGAGCGGTATGGCGATGGGAGGGCTCAACGATGATGTTGTCTCGATTGAAACTGCCAAGAGAATCCGAAAGAATCGTTCGTCCCAACTCGCAGGTAATGATGAAAATATTCTCCTCACGGACCAATGCGGAGATACGACGGACGGTTGTTGCGACCATTGTTCCATCGTCCAACAGATCAACAAATTGCTTTGGCATTTTTTTCCTTGAAAGGGGCCAAAGTTTTTTGCCTATCCCGCCCGCCATGATAACGGCATAGACATGCAGACTTGAACCATTACTCATAAAACGCCCTCTTTTGTTCGTATTTTCCTAAGAAACTCATGTCAAATATTACAAAATTCGGACTCTTCTTCCTGATGACTACCTGTACTCCAGAGTTTGTATCTCACAAAAAAGAAGAGGCTTATTGAATTTGTTTCAAAGAAACTCCCCTTGAACACCAAACAAATCGTTAAGTTACCCCCTTGGCGAGCCGTATAAACTCTAAAGTTTTGAGAGTAAAGAAAAAAAAGAGTTATTGAATTGTTCCCCAAAAAACAGTCACCGACACGATGTAAAAGTAATTTACAATTATTTTTATTGAAAGAAGTGACTGCATCGCAGCAAAAAAAAACTGGCAATTTGTCATTCGTTGTAAAATATTGTTTTTTGGGGGTAAACTCTTGAACAGAACGGATTAGACACTTATGGAACGACACAATGATGATCTCTCGATACTGCATGCATTATGTGCTGAACAGGCTATAGAGGTCGATCTTGAAACACTTCAACAACTGGTACGCTATGGCGAATGCCTCGAAAAGTGGAACGAAAAAATTAACCTGATCAGCCGGAAAGAGGACGCACCGGTCATCATCAAACACATTTTTCATTCACTCCTGATCAGCCTTCACCATAAGTTCAGCGATAATGAGCATGTTCTTGATCTCGGAACAGGGGGAGGACTGCCGGGCATTCCGCTCTCTCTCCTTTTTCCCCGCACCCGCTTTCTTCTCGTTGATGCGACCGGAAAGAAAATTGCTGCCTGTCAGGCCATGATCAAGGAACTTGGCATAACCAATGCCGTCGCTCTGCATACGAGGGTAGAGGAACTCAAGGGGGTTATGTTTGATACAATACTTTCAAGACAGGTGGCACCTCTCGACAAGCTCTGCGGTTATGCAGGGAGGCTTTTAAAGCCTAGCGGTACGATGATTTGCCTGAAGGGAGGAAATCTCGACAAGGAGATTGCGAGCGCACTGAAATCGAGCAAGGATCATGAAGGATTTCCCGCCAGAATAGAGTTGCATCCAATACAGGGCGTCAGCCCCTTTTTCTCTGAAAAACAGATAGTCATTGCCCGCGGATAAAAACTTTTCCACAAGCAATGACTAACGATAGCTCTCAAAAAAAGGATTCGAACGGAGTCGATCAGACGGCGGAAGCAACGGATGCTTCTGCTGTTTTCTTTGAACCCTGAACTCGTTTTGCGCGATCCTGCTTGCCAGTACTTTGGCTTGCTGATGGTGCTTCCTGATAATCGACAAGCTCAATGACGGCCATTTTAGCTGCATCACCAAAACGGGGAGCAAGCTTGATGACGCGAGTGTAACCACCCTGACGGGTACCCACTTTGGCCACAATCTCTTCAAAAAGAATTCTTACGGCCTGTTTGTCGCGGATGTTTTTAAAAACTTCACGCTGGGCATGAACCGTCCCTTTACGGGCCTTGGTAATGAGCTTTTCTACAACCCTGCGAGTCTCTTTGGCTTTTGCCTCTGTCGTTTCAATACGCTTGTAGACAAGCAGTTGTGTTGACAGGTTGCTGAGCGTCGCCTTTCTATGGGCTGCGGTTCTTCCAAGTTTTCTTACCGGCTTAGTTTTACGCATGTCTATTTCCTGATCTCAATAATTCAAAAAAACGGTTACGATTTAATCATTTCATCTGATATCTGGTAATATCCATACCAAACTTCAGGTCAAACTTTTCAAGCTGTTCTTTCAACTCCGTGAGCGACTTCTTGCCAAAATTCTTGTAGTTAAGCAGCTCATCCTCTTTGTGGGAAACAAGTTCACCAATCGTATCAATTTCTGCAAGTCTAAGGCAGTTATGTGAACGAACAGAGAGATCAAGATCTTCGATTTTGGTATGAAAGAGCCGTCGCATGGTCTCAAACTCATCATCCTGCTGCTTGAACTCCTCCTCGGTAAACTCCTCTTCTGTTGGAGAGAAGTTGGCAAAAAATGTTACATGATCAGTGATGATTTTACCGGCAAGACTGATTGAATCATCAGGAGAGACCGAACCATCTGTCTCGACATCAAGAATCATCTTTTCATAATCAGTCCGCTGACCAACACGGGTATTTTCTACCGTAAACTTAACATTCCTGATCGGTGTATAGATAGCATCGACGGCGATGTACCCTATAGGCATTCCTTCAGGCCTGTTGTCTTCCGCTGGCATGTAACCACGACCTCTTCCGATATAGAGATCAATTTTGAGCGTCGCACCAGCATTGATAGTAGCAACATGCATCTCTTTGTTCAATACCTCAAATTCGCCTTCCTGAGCCACGATCTCACCAGCAGTGAAATCCATTGGCCCGACCAAAGTAAGGGAGGTTTTGCAATTCCTTTTGCAAGTAGACTTAAAACGGACTTTCTTAAGATTCAAAACGATTTCCGGTACATCTTCACGAACACCCTCAATGGCTGCAAACTCATGAAAAACACCATCTATTTTAATCCCTGTTATTGCAGTTCCCGGAAGCGAGGCAAGAAGAACTCTTCTCATAACGTTTCCGAGGGTCACACCATAACCGCGCTCAAGCGGCTGGGCAATGAACCTGCCGAAACGATCCGTATGGGAAGCTTCGTCAACCTCTATTTTTGCAGGCATCTGCATCTGGTATATCATAGTAATTTATACCTTAGAATTCATTAAAATCACTTCGAGTATAACTCAACGACTAACTGTTCGTTGAATGGCTCCTGCACTTCCACTCTCTCTGGTACACTCAGAAAAACCGCTTTCTGGTTTGCCTTGTCAACCTGTATCCATGAAGGAATGCGGGATTCAGGCGCTTTGGTGAGTGAATCGGTAACAGCTCCCATGTTTTTGCTTCTCTGACGGAACTCAATGACCTCAGAAGGAGAAACAATGTAGGAAGGGATATCAACCTTCTTACCGTTGATGAGTAGATGGCCGTGCGTCACAAGCTGACGGGCACCTGAGCGCGAAGGCGCAAAACCCGCACGAAAAACAACATTATCAAAACGTCTTTCGAGAAGCTTTACAAGGTTATCGCCTGTAACACCTCTTTGCGACACCGCTTTCTTGTAATAATTCCTGAACTGCTTTTCAAGAATCCCGTACAGGTATTTCATCTTCTGCTTCTCTCTCAACTGGAGAGCGTATTCAGAGACCTTTCCTTTCCGTCCCTGTCCATGCTGGCCAGGAGGAAATGGACGTCTTTCGAGATATTTTTCTGCCTTTGGTGCAAGCGCAATACCTAACCTGCGGGATACTTTTGTTATTGAGCCTCTGAATCTTGCCATATCACTTGCTTCATTGAAATTCTATGAATATATAAAATCAGACTCTTCTGCGCTTGGGAGGCCTGCAGCCGTTATGCGGAAGAGGTGTTATATCCTTAATGGTCCGAACATCAAGACCTGCGCCCTGCAGAGCCCGTATAGCAGCATCACGTCCGGCACCAGGCCCTTTGATAAAGACATTGACATGGCGCATCCCAAGATCATAAGCCTCTTTTGCAGCAGATTCCGACGTAATCTGCGACGCATAAGGAGTATTCTTTTTTGACCCCTTGAAGCCATTTTTGCCCGCGCTGGACCAGGAAACCGTGTTACCCTGAAGATCTGTAATGGTCACCATGATATTATTGAAGGAGGCCTTAATATGCACAGCACCTTCAGGGGTAACCTTAACCTTCTTTTTTTTCTTGCTTATTGTAGCCATGAACTTACACTCTTTAGTATCGAAGATTTTATTGCCTGTAACTACTACTTCTTGACTGCCTTCTTCTTACCGGCGACAGTCTTCCGTTTACCTTTTCTGGTCCTTGCATTGGTGCGCGTCCTCTGTCCACGAACAGGAAGCGAGCGCCTGTGACGAAGTCCCCTGTAGCAGCCGATATCCATCAAACGTTTAATGGCAGTCTGCTGCTCACCGCGCGCCTGCCCTTCAACCTTGTACTCTTCGGCAATAATTTCCCTGATAGCATGCGCCTCCTGATCATTCAGATCAGAAATCTTCCTGTTCGGCGCAATACCTGCTCTCTGCAAAATGCTTTCGGCTGATGCTCTCCCAATACCATAAACATGCGTCAAAGCAATAACAGCATGTTTGTTCAACGGCAAATTTACCCCAGCTATCCTCATATTCTCTTTAAAGTTCTATTGTTTTTCTGAAGATCAACCCTGGCGCTGCTTATGGCTGGGATTTACTTTACAAATCACATATCTCTTGCCTTTGCGCTTGACAATGCGGCAATGCTCACAGCGCTTTTTAATAGAAGAATATATTTTCATGATAACACCCAGATGCAATGATTAAACGAACTAACCCGAAACCTGAAAAGGTCTGTAATGTAATAAATAAAGATTAGAAAATCAATATTCTGATCACTTATTCCGTGATTTATTTATACCGGTAGGTGATCCTTCCCTTGGAAATATCGTAAGGGGATATCTGGACTTTCACCTTGTCACCAGGCAGGATCCTGATATAGTGCATCCTGATTTTACCTGAAACATGCGCCAACACCTCAAGGCTGTTTTCGAGTTTCACCTTGAACTGTGCATTCGGAAGTGCTTCCAGAATAACACCTTCAATCTCAATTGATTCTTCTTTGGCCAAATTGTCTGCTCCTTTGTTTCTGTAAAGTGTTGTAAGCGATCAAGAGTTTTTACCATCAAGAAAGGTGCTGGTCAGTATCTCAGCTTTCCCTGCCCTGACGACTATCGTATGCTCAAAATGTGCTGAGGGCTTTCCATCCTCTGTTACCGCAACCCATCCTCCACGACGGCTGATTGCCTTGCGCGACCGTCCAAGAGCGATCATGGGCTCAATGGCAAGCGTCATACCCTCCCGAAGTTTGACTCCAGTATGCTTCCTGCCATAATTTGGTACCGCAGGCTCCTCGTGCAGCTCGCTGCCAATACCATGACCAACCATATTTTCGATAACACTATAGCGGAACGAACGGGCATACTCCTCTATGGCAGATGAGATGTCATGAAGACGGTTCCCTTCAACAGCCATAGCAATTCCCCGATAAAGACATTCCCGTGTTGCATCCACAAGCTGCTGTACCTGCTCATCAATGACGCCAAGTACAAAGGTTCGTGCCGCATCACCATGATAGCCACCCTTGTAGACGCCACAGTCAACTGAGACAATATCACCCTCCTTGACAACCCTTTTTGAGCTCGGAACACCATGAACAACCTCTTCATTGATGGAGACACAGAGTGTTGCCGGATAGGGCGTCACATCCGGATCGCCTTTTGGCGCATAATTGAGAAAACTTGGGACTGCATGGTGGTCGCGGATAAATTCCTCAGCCATTATGTCGAGCTGTTTGGTCGTCATACCTGGCTTTATTTCCGTCTCAAGCAAATCAAGTACCTTTGCCACGAGGGCGCCGGACTCTCTCATCAGCTCAATTTCCCGCTCACTTTTAATCGTAATCATAAGAGTTGCATTACCTGCCTTGTCGTCCCCGTGTTTTGCCTGACTTCATGAACCCATCGTAGTGGCGCATGAGCAGATGGCTTTCAACCTGCTGCAAAGTATCAAGACCTACACCGACAATAATCAAAAGACTCGTTCCACCAAAAAACTGGGCAAAGCCCTGCGTTACATTGGCGAACTTTGTCAGAAAAGTTGGAAGAATTGCAATGATAGCAAGCGATATAGCCCCAGGCAACGTGATCCGTGTAAGGATATTGTCAATAAAGTCTGCGGTGCTCTTTCCAGGCCGCACACCAGGAATAAACCCACCCTGACGGCGCATGGTGTCGGCAACTTCCTTGGGATTAAAGGCAATCGCTGTATAAAAATAGGTAAAGAAGACAATCATGGTGCCGAACATCAGTGCATACCACCAGGAGTCATAAGCGAGTAATTTGGCAATGCTCTGCATCACCTCATTCTCAGGAAAAAAGGAGAGAAATGTAGCAGGCAAAAACATGATGGACTGTGCAAAAATAATAGGCATAACACCGGCAGTGTTGATCCGCATCGGAATGTACTGGGTGCTGCCTCCGTAAACCTTGCGTCCCACAACCCGTTTGGCATGCTGGACAGGAATACGGCGGGTACCAACCGAAAGTATCACAACAAAAGCAACGATGGCGGCCATCATGGCAAGAATAATGATCTCAATAATCCAGTTCTTGCTTCCCAATGAGACCGAACGGAATTCAGCGACGAGTGCCTGAGGAAAGCGTGCAAGGATACCGATCATAATAATGAGCGAAATACCGTTACCGATACCACGTTCTGTAATCTTCTCGCCAAGCCACATGACAAAAACTGTCGATGCTGAAAGAAGAACCACGACGGTAATAGTAAAAAAGATACCGGGATCAGGGACAACGGTCTGGCCGAATGCGGCGGGACTCGAAAGGTTGACACTTACACCCCATGACTGCAGCAGAGCAATAAGGACCGTTCCATACCTGGTCATCTGACTGATTTTCTGACGACCATCTTCCCCCTCTTTCTGGAGTTTCTGGAAGTAAGGAGTAACAGCTCCGAGCAACTGAACGATGATCGATGCCGAAATGTAGGGCATGATACCGAGAGAAAAAATAGAGGCTCTGGTAAAGGCTCCACCAACAAAAAGATCAAACAATCCAAAAAGATCGTTTGAATGGGAAGTTGATGCATGTGACAGAGCCGCAGCATCAACACCCGGAATGGTTATGTATGAACCAAGCCTGTAAACAAACAAGAGAAGAAGCGTATAAAGGATCCGCTGACGGAGTTCAGGGATTTTATTGATGTTGCTTATACTTTCAGTAAGCTTCATAGCGTCCTTTTAACGGATTCATGCCTTGGTGGATTTTTTTGCTCTCTTGACCAATTTCGCTTTTGGCTTCAGAAGCGCATCTTCAAACGGCAGATCTCTGACCTTGGATGCCTCTTCGAGTGTACGGAACGCCTTCACGGCTGAACCACCTGCTGCGATAATTTTTTCTTCGGCACTTTTGCTGAACGCATGAGCGTTTATTTTAATGGCGCTCGTAAGTTCACCATTACCGAGAATCTTGAAATAGTCGGCATTACTGGCATGAAGAAGCGACTTGAGATCGAAGATGGTAATCTCGTTCTCTACAAGTCCGTCCTCAATCCACTTGTCAATCTGGGTAAGATTAACCGTGTTTACCGGCTTTTTATCAATAGGAGTAAAGCCGAATTTAGGCAGTCTCCGGTAAACCGGAACCTGGCCACCTTCAATAATAGGTCTCTTGTAGCCACTTCGTGACTGCTGACCATTGTTTCCTTTGCCAGCCGTCGTTCCGTTACCTGAACCTTGACCGCGGCCAACTCTCTTTTTGTTTTTTACTGCGCCTTTTGCAGGACGAAGTGAACTTAAATCCATGGTTTCAATTCCCGACTTGCTATTAGTAAAAATCTTAGACCTCTTCAACCTTTACAAGGTGCTGCACAACCCTTATCTGTCCCCTGGTGCAAGGATTGTCCTGACGGTCAACATGATAATGGGGTCTTCCAAGGCCAAGTGCTTCAATGGTAGCTCTCTGTTTTTTCGTGCAACCGATGATGCTACGCACCTGGGTAATTCTTAATATTTTCTCACTCATGATCGCATTTGTCATTTTTAGCTTTCAAAAACCTCTTTCAGGCTCTTTGACCGTCTTTCGCCTACATCATAAGCGTCAGAGATACTCTGAAGTCCCTTGATAGCCGCCTTTACCACATTGTGCGGATTGGAGGAACCCAGCGATTTGGTCAGAATGTCGTGGATACCAGCCATTTCAAGCACAGCGCGGACTGCTCCACCGGCAATAAGACCGGTACCAGGCGTTGCCGGCTTCATCATCACCTTGGCTGAACCATACTTTGCAATAATCTGGTGAGGTATGGTGCCCTTGACAATCGGTACCTTGATGACATTCTTCTTGCCATCCTCGATGCCCTTTGCAATCGCATCCTGCACTTCATTTGCCTTTCCCAGCCCGTAACCTACATGACCCTCTTTATCGCCAACGACAACAATAGCATTGAATCCGAAGCGTTTTCCACCTTTGACAACTTTTGCAGTCCTGTTGATATGAACCAGTTTCTCTTTCAGATTTAATTCACCGGGTCTGATACTCTTAGCAGACGTTTTTGCCATTTACCTATCTCTTTGAAAAGTTTTTAAAAGATCAGTCCTGCTTCTCTCGCACCATCAGCCAATGCCTTGACTCTTCCATGATAACGAAATCCATTTCTGTCAAATACTACACTTGTTATCCCCGCTGCAAGGGCCTTCTGACCGAGCTGATTTCCGATAATACGACACCGTTCTGACTTTGTACCCTCAAGAGCTGCATTATCCTTTGAGAGCGTAGACACTGCCAATATGGTTGTGCTGCTGACATCATCAACCAACTGTGCATAAATCTGCGAAAGGCTCCTGTAGACACAAAGCCTTGGCTTTTCCTGGGTACCCTGGACATTGCCTCTGCTTCTGTCCTTGATTTTCTGCCTCCGGGAGGCTTTATCGATTTGACTCATTCTCTTGAACCGTTGTATAATGTTATTGCCTGACTACTTGAGCTTTTCCGTTCACTCTTTATTTTCCTGCAGCCTTACCTTCCTTGCGGCGAATCACTTCACCAGCATACTTGATACCCTTTCCACGGTACGGTTCCGGTTTGCGGAATGAGCGGATCTTGGCGGCAACCTGGCCAACAAGCGCCTTGTCGATACCGGTTATAAGAACAGTAACCTGATCCGGCACCTCAATCTTGATTTCATCCGGAGCCTTGAAATAGATCATGTGCGAATAGCCAAGTGTAAGAGCGAGCAGATCATTTTTCAGCTCTGCACGATACCCGACGCCCGCAATTTCGAGTTTTCTGGTAAAACCTTTCGTAACACCATCAATCATATTACTGATGAGCATACGATAAAGACCA
The DNA here is from genome assembly GCA_903917955.1 of uncultured Chlorobiaceae bacterium. Classification (GTDB taxonomy): domain Bacteria; phylum Bacteroidota; class Chlorobiia; order Chlorobiales; family Chlorobiaceae; genus Chlorobium. The sequence continues at coordinate 25,810 of CAIXCO010000280.1, forward strand.
TGCTGCGCCTTCGCCTTTTTACTGTCATCAATTCTCACTACGGTAACAACACCGTTCTCTTCCGATACGGTCACCTGATCCGTCAGCCTCTGTTCAAGAGTGCCTTTAGGACCCGATACCCTGACATTGAAGTCATTGATCTCTATCTTTGCCTGATTGCTCAGGGCTATGGGCATTTTTCCTATTCTTGACATGGTATTCTAATGCTCTTTGGCTTGTGAATTAATAGATACGGAACAGGATTTCACCACCTACGCCCTGTGCCCTTGCCTCTTTGTCGGTTATAACCCCATTCGATGATGAAAGGATGTATAACCCGAGACCACCAAGATACTTTTTAATATCCTTTCCGTCATAAACACGCCGACCCGGTTTGCTGACCCTGGTAATCTCCTTGATAGCGGGATCACCATGCGCAGTATACTTGAGATCAATCCGCAAAAAAGGAAATTTTTCGGTGGTAATGACCGTAAAGTTCTTGATGTACCCTTTCTCTACGAGCAATTGCGATAGATTTTCCCTGAGCTTTGAATAGGGAATATCGGTTGTTTTATTTTTTGCTCTTCCCGCATTTCTGATACGGGTGATATAATCTGCAATAGAATCCGTTACAGGCATAGCGAACGTTGGTTACTTTCTAAAATGAACAAATACCTTACTTTAACTTAAGGAAAGCCCGCTTACCAGCTTGCTTTCTTGACACCAGGCAACTTTCCTTCAAGCGCAAACTTGCGGAACATATGCCTGCACAACCCATACTTTGCATACACACCTCTTCCACGGCCTGTCAACACACAACGGTTACGCACCCTTGTCGCAGAACTGTCTCTCGGCAGTTTGCGGAGAGCTTCGTAGTCGCCAGCTTTAAGCAGCTCAGCACGAAGGACTGCATATTTCGCTACAAGCTTGATTCTCTTTTCGTTCCTTGCTATAACGCTTTTCTTGGCCATCTGTTTTCTGAATTATTTAGTTGTTCTTCTTTTTGAATGGCATTCCAAGTTCCGAAAGCAGCACGTAGGCCTCTTCGTCTGTAGAGGCGGACGTTACAAAACTGATATCCATTCCGGATATTCTCGGTACTTTATCAATATCGATTTCCGGAAATATAATCTGCTCCCTGACACCTACCGTGTAGTTTCCACGGCCATCAAAGCTCGTATCGCTGAGCCCGCGGAAATCACGAATTCTTGGAACGGCAAGACTGACAAAACGGTCAAAAAACTCATACATTGCCTTGCGACGAAGCGTTACGCGACATCCAATAGGCTGACCTTCACGTAATTTAAAGTTTGATATAGCTTTCTTTGATTTACGGATCTGGGGTTTCTGACCTGTAATCTGGGCAAGCTCCTGAAGGGCAATTTCAAGCAATTTTGGTTCTGCTGCTGCCGCTCCTACACCAATATTGATCGATATTTTTTCGAGCCTGGGGACAAGCATAGCATTCTTGTACTGAAAGCGCTCCATAAGATTCGGCGTTGCTTTCTCTCTGAAGAACGTTTCAAGTCTTGCCAGTGATGGTGTTGCAGGTGTCATCTCTTTATTCTTGTCCATCTTGTTCTTTATCAGTTTACCCACGATGGTCTTGGTCATCGGGGACATTTAGTGGAAACACTTAGCTTTTCTTCACATTTGAAGAGTGAATCGGGAACTCGCGTTCAATGATTGACCCTTGTGTCTGACCCTGTGCGGGACGGGTATGACGCTTCCGGATATTGACGCCTTCAACAATAACACGGCTTTTAACGGGAAATACTTTCAAAATTTTTCCAGCTTTACCTTTATCATTGCCGCTGATAACGACAACTGAGTCGTTTTTCTTGACGTGCAACTTAACCTTTTTAATCCCTGTTTTCATTTTTAACTGATATGATATTATTCATAAAATCCGGAGCGGGAGACGAGATTCGAACTCGCGACCAACAGCTTGGAAGGCTGTGACTCTACCAACTGAGTTACTCCCGCCTGTGACACCCTACAGTACTTCTGGCGCCAACGAAACAATCTTCATAAATTTTCTGTCGCGAAGCTCTCTTGCTACTGGACCGAAAATACGAGTTCCCCTTGGCTCACCCTGTGCGTTGAGAAGAACAACTGCATTCTCGTCAAAGCGGATATAAGAACCATCTTTCCTGCGAGACTCCTTGACACAGCGCACTACAACGGCCCTGCACACATCCTTCTTCTTTACAATACCACCAGGAACTGCGGCTTTGACCGTTACAATAATCTGATCACCCAATGAGGCATAACGCCTCCCGGTTCCGCCGAAGACATGAATACAACGAACCTTTTTGGCTCCGCTGTTGTCGGCAACAACCAGATTTGTTTCTTTCTGGATCATCCTGTTTCAAACTTTATTAAATGTATAAAAATGCTCTCTTACCTGGCTTTTTCTATAATTTCGACCAACCGGCAGCTCTTCCTTTTGCTCAGCGGACGACACTCCACCACTTTAACCAGGTCACCGATTCCAGCTTCATTCTTTTCATCATGAGCTGTCAGCTTCGTTGTTTTCTTGAAATACTTCTTGTAAACCGGATGCTGTACACTACGTTCTATTGCAACCACACACGATTTATCCATCTTGTCACTGATAACCTTGCCCAACCAGCTTTTTTTCCTTCCCCTTACTGAAGCACTCTGCTCCACTGATACACTGCTCATCGTATTTTCTTCCATGTAAGTAAACAGTTTTTTTGTTTGCCTTTCCGTCAAACCTGGGCCGTTTCGGCTGCAGCAAGTTGATGGAGACGGTTTTTCATGCGCGCAATATCCCGCTTCGAATTGCGGAAAACCATAGGATTCTGCGGCTGCTCAATAACCTTAAAAAAATTGATATCGGCAAGTCTATTTTCAAGCTCTTTAAGCCTGTCAATCAGTTCCTGTTTGTTCAGTGCCGCAATTTCATACTTTTTCATAATAAGTAACCCTCGTATCGAATTAGTTGCTCGGTTTATCTTCGTAATCAGGACGGACAATGAATCTGGTCTTGATGGGCAGCTTCTGTGCTGCAAGCCTGAAAGCCTCTGTGGCGACCTCTTTCGGCACTCCATCAGCCTCAAACATGATTCTTCCTGGTTTGACAACCGCAACCCAAAACTCTGGCGAACCTTTACCAGATCCCATACGGGTCTCTGCAGGCTTCTGGGTTACTGGTTTGTCCGGAAAAATCCTGATCCAGATTTTACCATCCCTTTTCATAAATCTCGTCATGGCAACACGCGCAGCCTCAATCTGACGGCTTGTTATCCATGCTGACTCAACTGCTTTCAGACCGAACGAACCAAAAGATACCGATGTACCACGTCCTGAATTGCCTTTCATCCGGCCTCGTTGTGTCTTTCTATATTTAACTCTCTTTGGCATTAACATACAGGCAACTCCATTCTATTTTCTGATTTGTTGGTGCTTGATATTATGATCGTTTGGTACGATTGCGGCGCTTGCTAGTGCGAGTGTCGCGATTTCTTGCTCCTGGATCACTACGTCTGTCCTTCATTCTCTTCATCTCTTCCTCTTCAATGGCGTCAATACGCTGCACAAGGACTTCACCCTTGTAAACCCAAACCTTGATACCGATGGTACCGGCTATGGTATGAGCGGTGACACTTGCATAATCGACATTGGCACGAATGGTATGAAGCGGAATCTTGCCCTCTTTGTACTGCTCAGAGCGTGCAATTTCTGCTCCACCAAGACGACCACCACAGCGAATTCTGACACCTTCAGCGCCAGAGCGCATTGCCTGCTGTATAGCCTGTTTCATGGCCCTTCTGAACGATACACGATTTTCGAGCTGGTAGGCAATGTTATCACCAATCAACTGTGCCTCAATTTCAGGCTTTACAACCTCAACAACGTCAATCTTCACCTCTTTGCCGGTAATCCGACTCAGTTCCTGAGAAAGATTGTTGATTTCCTCACCTTTTCTGCCAACAACAGCACCAGGGCGAGCTGCATAGATATTTATCTTGACATGCTTCGTCGTTCTTTCAATAATAATGCGCGCAATGCCAGCTCTCTCCTTCTTCAGCCTTGCGAGAACATAGGTACGAATAACATGGTCCTGTTTGATCTTATCCGATATAACCGGACTGTCATCGTACCAGCGTGACGCCCAGTCCCTGATAATTCCCAGCCTAAATCCAGTAGGATTAACTTTCTGACCCAATGCTCTCTCCTTGTTTTATTTAGTTGCTGGATTTTTAACCTTATCAATGACTATCGTAAGATGATTCGATCTTTTACGAATCCTGAATGCCCGACCCATGGGAGCCGGCAGCGTTCTTTTCAGTGTCGTACCTTCATCGACAAAAATGGTTTTGACGAAGAGCTCCTGGTCACTGACGCGTTCATCAGGATTCCGCTGAGCGTAATTTGCCACTGCTGACTTAAGCGTCATCATGACATTTCGCGAAGCAGCCTTTGTTGAGTTGAGCAGAATGGCCTTGGCCAGATCAACCTGCTTTCCACGAATCAGCCCTACGACAAGACGCATTTTCCGTGGCGATGTTGGCGTATCCCGTAAAATTGCTTTAGCTTCCATTGTAATCTTTACCCTTTCGCGTTATTCAATTTATTTTTTTCTTGGTGCTGATCCGCCTTTTTCAGCCTTTCCACCACCAGCATGGCCGCGAAACGATCTTGTCGGGGCAAACTCTCCAAGCTTATGACCTACCATATTATCACCAACATATACAGGCACATGGTTTTTACCATTATGCACAGCAACAGTGTGACCGACAAAATCAGGTGAAATCATTGAACTTCTGGACCAGGTCTTTATAACCTTTTTTTCTTCCCTGCTATTCATATCAAGGATCCGCTTTTCCAGTTTTATATCAATGAACGGTCCCTTTTTAAGTGATCTTGGCATAATTTCTCTGCTTGTTGTTGTTAACCGCTATAGTTATTTGGCGTTTCTGCCCCGTACAATCAATTTCTGTGAAGCCTTTTTCTTGTTCCTCGTCTTCAAACCCTTGGCAAGCTGACCCCATGGCGACATAGGATGCTTTCTACCACCGCCTGATTTCGACTTACCTTCACCACCACCCATCGGGTGATCGACCGGGTTCATCGCCATACCTCTCGTCTGAGGACGGATACCAAGCCAGCGACTTCTACCTGCTTTACCGAGAACCACATTTTCATGATCCGTATTTCCTACTACACCGATTGTAGCACGACACTCGACCCTGAGCTTGCGAATTTCGCCAGAAGGAAGCTTCAATGTAACATAATCTCCTTCACGAGCAGCAAGAACTGCAAATCCACCTGCAGATCGTACAATTTGTCCACCCTTGCCCGCCTTCATCTCAACATTATGAATATCGGTACCAAGAGGAATATTTTTCAGAGGCATGGTGTTGCCGGTCTTGATTTCGACCTTCTCTCCGCTTTCCACCTTGTCGCCGACATTTAAACCTTTCGGGGCGAGAATATAACGTTTTTCTCCGTCATTGTAATGCAATAATGCAATTCTTGATGAACGGTTTGGATCATACTCAATTGCAGCAACCGTTGCAGGAATTCCATCCTTGTTGCGCTTGAAATCGATGATCCTGTAATGCCTTTTGTGTCCACCACCTCTATGCCTTGACGTCTTGCGTCCAGCAGCATTGCGGCCACCTGACTTTTTTAGGGGCACAAGCAAGCTTTTTTCAGGCGTGCTTTTTGTGATTTCATCGAATGCAGGGTACGACATGAACCTTGACCCTGGCGTTACCGGCGCTAACTTCCTTATAGCCATTTGAATGTATGATCTATCCTTTTTATGAGTACTATCCTTCGCTCTTCTGGGCTGAACCTGAGTAATAATCTATTGACTGACCCTTTTCAAGAGTGATAATCGCTTTCTTCCAGTCACTTTTCTTCCCGGTAACCCTTCCCTTGCGGGTATTCTGGGCTCGGGATTTGCCGAGGCAATTGATCGTACGGATCGACTTGACCTCAACACCAAATTTGTTCTCTACCGCTTTCTTTATATCAGTCTTGTCAGCATCGTTTTTAACGACAAAGACATACTGTCCTTTCTTCTCTGTCAGCCCAGTACTTTTCTCTGTCAACAAAGGGCGCAATAACGGGTTTATCATCTCTTTAACTCCTTTTTTGGGGAAAACTCCAATTACCCTAAAGTATCTTCTATTTTTTTCAGCGCAGTCTTCTGGACGAGTAACGTATGGCTATGAAGAATATCATAGGTAGAAGCCTTATCGGCTGTCATGATATTCAATGCCGCGATATTCTTTCCGGATCTTGCAATGATCAGATCATACTCAGGCGTCAACATAAGAGTTTTTTTCTGAGAAAGACCAAGATTTTTCAGGATCTGGGCAAAAGGTTTTGTCTTGATGCTTTCGAAGATGAAATCCTCTATAACAAGAATCTGGCCAGCCTTCGCTTTCGAACTCAGTGCAGAGCGTCTTGCAAGAAGTTTAACCTTCTTGTTGACTTTCTGATCATAAGAGTGAGGCACAGGTCCGAAGATAGTACCACCACCGCTATTGAGTGGGGAACGACTTGAACCCTGGCGCGCATTACCGGTACCTTTCTGACGAAGGGGCTTTCTTCCGCCGCCTCTTACCTCACCGCGTGTTTTGGTCTTGTGAGTTCCCTGCCGTCTGTTTGCGAGAATCGACTTGACGTCGAGGTACATCGCATGTTCAGATATTTCTGCGCCGAATATATCATCACGGAGCGTTACCACTTCCCCGGTTTCAGTTCCGCCGGTATTTAAGACTTTAAGTTCCATAGCTTCGTGCATTCAGCATTTACTTTTTTGTAGAAACAATCTTGACATAGGAATTCTTTGGTCCAGGCACCGATCCCTTGATGACAATAAGATTCGATTCCGGCATGATCTTGAATATTACAAGATTCCTCACGGTAATATTGTCTGATCCCATGCGTCCAGCCATTCTGGTACCCTTGAAAACCCTTGATGGATCGGAGGAAGCACCAATCGAACCAGGCGCTCTCTGCCTATCCGACTGACCATGTGTCCTCTGAGCACCGGAGAAGTTGTGACGCTTCATAACACCAGCAAAACCTTTTCCTTTCGAAACACCGAGAACATCAATCTTTTCGCCCTCTTTGAACGATTCAACACTGACGGCACTGCCCAGTTCCAGCTCCTGATTCAGCTCTGTAAAGTCAAACTCAGCCAGCTTAAACCCCGGGGTCACTCCAGCCTTTTTGTAATGTCCCTGCAGTGGCTTGCTGACATTCTTTTCCTTTCTTTCTCCGATACCAATCTGATAAGCATCGTAACCGTCTGTATCAACACGCTTAACCTGTGTTACAAAGCATGGACCTGCCTGGATAATCGTGCAGGATACTGCTTCGCGTTTCTCATTGAATAAACGGGTCATGCCGATTTTTTTTCCAAGAATCGCACCCATATCTGATTATCTTTTCTAATTCTTTAAGACTTAATTTCAACATCAACGCCGCTTGGAAGTTCGAGCTTCATCAGCATATCAATGGTTCTGGATGTCGGATTTATAATTTCAATCAACCTCTTGTGAGAGGAAAAAGAAAACTGCTCACGGGACTTCTTGTCGACATGCGGAGACCGGTTTACGGTATAAACATGCGATTTTGTAGGCAGCGGTATTGGACCAAAGATAATAGCGTCCGTCTGCTTGACCACATCAATAATCCTTAAAGCCCACTTATCAACCAGGCTATGGTCGTAAGACTTGAGCTTGATTCTTATCTTTTGCTGTACAGCCACTTGTCAACCCTGTTTCGTGTTATCAATAAAAAAGGGACGGGATTTATGACCCCGTCCCGGGACGCCATACAATCTTCTTATTCAATAATCGAGGTAACGGAACCTGCACCAACCGTACGACCGCCCTCACGAATAGCAAAACGCAGCCCTTCATCCATAGCGATAGGGGCAAGCAACTCAACCTCTACACCAAGGTTATCACCAGGCATAACCATCTCAACGCCTTCAGGCAGCGTCACAGAACCGGTAACATCTGTGGTACGGAAGTAGAACTGGGGACGGTAGCCGTTAAAGAACGGAGTATGACGGCCACCCTCTTCTTTCTTCAAAATATAGACCTCAGCCTTGAACTTGGTGTGCGGCTTGATAGTACCTGGTTTGGCAATAACCATACCACGCTCGAGTTCAGTTTTATCGACACCTCTGAGAAGAAGACCGGCGTTATCACCTGCCTGACCTTCATCAAGAAGCTTCTGGAACATTTCGATACCGGTAACAACCGATTTACGCGTTGGTCTCAGACCGACAATTTCAACCTCTTCGTTGATTTTAACACGGCCTCTCTCAATTCTGCCAGTACCAACCGTACCACGACCAGAAATTGAGAAGACATCTTCAACCGGCATCAAGAATGGTTTGTCAATGTCGCGAACAGGCTCAGGGATAAATGAATCGACAGCATCCATAAGCTCCATAATTGAAGCTTCAGCCTCTGGGTCGCCCTCAAGAGCCTTGAGTGCAGAACCCTTGATGATCGGAATATCGTCACCAGGAAAGTTGTACTGGGTCAAAAGCTCTCTCAGCTCAAGCTCAACAAGCTCGATAAGCTCAGGATCAGCAATGTCAACCTTGTTCAGAAAAACAACAAGTGAAGGGACGTTTACCTGACGGGCAAGCAGAATGTGCTCGCGTGTTTGAGGCATAGGACCATCGGTACCGGCTACAACAAGAATCGCGCCATCCATCTGGGCAGCACCGGTGATCATGTTTTTGATGTAATCAGCGTGGCCAGGACAGTCAATGTGCGCATAGTGACGCTTTTTTGTCTGATACTCAACGTGCGCTGTTGAAATGGTAATACCGCGTTCCCTCTCTTCAGGAGCCTTGTCGATACTGCCGAAGTCACGCACTGCAGCAAGTCCCTGCTTGGCGAGAACCGAAGTAATCGCAGCGGTCAAGGTTGTCTTGCCATGATCAACGTGACCAATGGTTCCTATATTGACATGGGGTTTATCCCTTTTGTAGGACTCTTTTGCCATAACTTATCTCCGTGTCGGTTATCTGTTATTGTTTGTGTAATTAAATCTGATACAGCCGTCGCCCGCCTAGTCCGAATCCTTGCTTGTCCTCTTCTCCTGCAAAGCCTCCGCAATGCTGCGTGGAACTTCGCGATAACAGTCAAACTCCATCGAATAATTCGCCCTTCCCTGACTCATCGAACGCAAATCGGTCGAATAACCGAACATTGCTGAAAGCGGAACCTTGGCGTTGACAAACTGAGCGCCAGCCCTCTGGCCCATACCTTCGATATGACCACGACGACTCGACAAATCACCCATGACATCACCAAGATATTCCTCTGGTGTAACAACCTCAACCTTCATGATCGGCTCAAGCAAAACCGGAGCAGCCTTTTTAGCCGCACCCTTGAACCCGATTGAACCGGCAATCTTGAATGCCATTTCCGAAGAGTCAACCTCATGATACTTGCCATCCAAAAGGGTGACCTTGATATCCTGCATCGGATAACCTGCAACAACACCGCCTTTCATCGCCTGCTGCACACCGGCATTAACTGCTGGAATATATTCTCTCGGAATAACTCCACCCTTGACAGCATCAACAAACTCATATCCTTTTCCCTCTTCAAGCGGCTCAACGCGGAGAACAACCAGACCGAACTGACCCTTACCACCGGACTGACGAACAAATTTGCCCTCAAACTCCACCGACTCCCTAATCGTTTCACGATAAGCAACCTGCGGCTTTCCAACATTGGCTTCGACCTTGAACTCACGTTTGAGGCGATCAACCAAAATTTCAAGATGAAGCTCACCCATACCAGCAATCAACGTCTGACCAGTCTCATCATCAGTCTTAACCTTGAAGGTCGGATCCTCTTCAGCGAGCTTGGCAAGTGACATGCCGAGCCTGTCAGAATCACTCTTGGTTTTCGGCTCGATGGCAATCTGGATAACAGGCTCAGGAAAAACCATTTTCTCAAGTACCACTGGATGATTTTCATCACAAATGGTATCGCCTGTCCTCACATCTTTCAAACCAACTGCCGCTGCGATATCACCGCAATAAACACAATCTATATCCTCTCTCTTGTTGGAATGCATCTGAAGCACCCTGCCGATCCGCTCTTTTTTGCCAGTCATGGTATTGAGTACATAACTGCCAGCTTTGAGGAAACCGGAATAAACCCTGAAAAATGTAAGCTTTCCAACAAATGGATCCGTTGCAATCTTGAAGGCAAGAGCTGCAAATGGCTCCTCATCTTTCGGCTCGCGACTCACCGACTCCTCGGTACGTGGATGATGCCCTTCAACAGCACCAACATCGACCGGAGAAGCAAGATACTCGACTACAGCATCAAGCATAAACTGAACACCCTTGTTCTTGAAAGAGGAACCGCAAAGTACCGGAATAATGGTAACCTTGAGTGTCGCCTGGCGCAACACGTTTCTTACCTCTTCCTCAGTGATCTCCTCACCATTCAAATATTTTTCGAGAAGCGTGTCGTTATGCTCCGAAACCGCCTCAAGCATATTGATCCGCCATGTACGAGCCTCATTCTGAAGGTCGTGCGGAATCTCGACTTCATCATAAGTGCTGCCATCTTCTTTATTATAGATGATACCTTTCATTCTGATAAGATCAACGAAACCGGCAAAAATCTCGCCTTCGCCAATCGGTATCTGAAGAGGAACCGGGTTGGCACTGAGCCGCTCCCTGATAGCCTTGACCGTATCAAAAAAGTTTGCACCAGTCCTGTCCATCTTGTTGATGTAGGCAATCCTTGGCACACCATACTTGTTCGCCTGGCGCCAGACCGTTTCAGACTGAGGCTCTACTCCACCAACCGCACAAAAAAGCGCTACAGCACCGTCAAGCACACGCAGGGAACGTTCAACTTCAACCGTAAAATCAACATGGCCAGGTGTATCGATAATATTGATACGATGATTGACACCGACATAATTACCAAACTTCGGTACCCAGAAACAGGTTGTCGCAGCAGAAGTGATGGTAATACCACGCTCCTTCTCCTGATCCATCCAGTCCATCGTTGCACCACCATCATGCACTTCACCCATACGATGCAAGCGACCGGTATAATAGAGAATTCTCTCTGTTGTCGTCGTCTTTCCGGCATCAATGTGAGCCATGATACCGATATTGCGTACTTTATCTAAATCAACCAGCCTTGCCATAACAAAATTTTAGACCTTTTATCCACACTTTGACAAACTCTCAGAACCTGAAATGCGCAAATGCCTTGTTCGCATCAGCCATACGATGTACCTCATCACGCTTTTTCACCGACGCACCCTGCTCATTGGCAGCATCCATCAGCTCAGCAGCAAGCTTCTCAGCCATTGAGCGGCCACCACGCTTTTTAGCATAAATCTTCAACCAACGAAATGCAAGCGCACCTCTGCGGGAAGCCTTGACCTCCATAGGAATCTGGTAGGTCGCGCCGCCAACCCTCTTGCTCCGAACCTCAACGACCGGCGCAATATGCGACATAGCCTTGCGGTACACTTCAAGCGGATCCTCTCCAGCAAGTTTCTCGGCAATGATAGCAAACGCATCATAGACTATCTTTGTAGCAACAGCCTTCTTACCATCAAGCATCACAGCATTGATAAAACGGGCAACACTCTCATCCCCGTAACGGAAATCAACACCGATTCTTTTATAGCCAACTTTTTTGGGCATGTTCTTCTCTGAATTTATGATTCTGTTTTTACCTACCTCTTACCCTTGCCCTTGACAGGAGCTGGCACACCAGCTTTCGGCTGTTTTGCTCCGTATTTCGACCTACTCTGCTTACGATCAGAAACACCGGACGTATCGAGCGAACCGCGCACAATGTGATAGCGCACACCAGGAAGATCCTTTACCCTGCCGCCGCGAATCAAAACGATTGAATGCTCCTGCAGGTTATGACCTTCTCCCGGAATATATGCCGTAACTTCAATCTTGTTAGACAACCTTACACGCGCAACTTTCCGTAACGCTGAGTTAGGTTTTTTTGGAGTTGTCGTGTAAACACGCGTACAAACCCCGCGCTTCTGTGGGCATTTTTCAAGCGCTGGTGACGCTGTTTTTGAGGCTTTTACACTTCTTCCGAGCCTGATGAGCTGCTGAATCGTCGGCATACTGAAACTCTCTTTCTTTTTAAAAAACCTCTGATTACAAAAAAACGCAATGCAATGCTTAAAAATCCATAAGGACAGACAATGTAAGCGAATTATGAAAAAAACCAAAACCTAAATGAATATATTTCGTCTTCTGATGAAAAAAATTCTTTACATCCGCTCAGCCCCGCTTGAAGAGAGCAACCGTCCGTACGGAGCTCACCAAAACTTCCCTTTATTACTATAGATCTCTCTTCGCCAACCCGTCTCAGCGCGACGCCAAAGCTCAAGCAAATCAACGCATTTCCGCTCGATCCAGAGCTTGACCTCTCGGCGGGCAATTTCTTTCCGGAGGGCTCCAATTTCGGAGTCTTCATGGATTCATGTCCCGATCGCTGGGGCCAACTCCTGATGAAACGGAGGGAGGCGATCGAGGCAAAAGAGGAGGGGCGCACACCAAGATCTCTTGGCCCATGGGATTTCCTGTTGGGAGTCCAGGACTGCACACGCATGGGCGCCTTGGGTTTAGCGGGCAGGAGTGCTCGGTGGCGGAGCATTTGTTTTGTTGCGGCAACTGACAACACCGCAAACTCGTGAATGCTGCCTGCGCTGGTTGGCACTCAAGTTTTAATAACTTCCAACAGCAAATCATTCCTGAAATGCTGATACATTGTATAGCGAAATACTCAATCCCCCCTCTTACGCCAGTCAGGAAAAAAACGGAAGCATTTTTCATGCCAGAATTACGTCCAATAACTTATATTGGAAAAAAAGCGAGGGTGATGCTTATGCCAATTCCAATGTTGAGCAGGTCATAACCAAATTAATCGCCGAAAAAGGCACATGAAAGGAACTCTACAAAAATGAGCCCGGTTTGAAAAAGGGAGGTACTAACATGCCAATGACAATAAAAAAAATTGAATCAGAAGCTCTCAATCTGGATATGCACTCCCGAAGCAGGCTCGTTGGAAAGTTGCTCTTGAGTCTGGATGAGCCAACAGTGTCGGAAGTCGAACAACTTTGGCTGGATGAAGCAGAAAGGCGACTTGATGATTATCGTGCAGGGAAGGTTCACGGTATTTCTGGTGACGAAGTATTCAAAAGAGCGATAAGCGAGTTGTCATGAACTTCGAATTCTTGCCGGAAGCAGATGAAGAGTTTCGGGAGGCTTCCCGCTACTACGAAAATGCAGCTCCAGGGGTAGGCTTGGCATTTATTGCTGAAGTACATAGGGTAATATCAATAGTTATTTCCAATCCCCTTGCCACAAAACAAATAAGAGGCACTATCCGCAGCAAAGTACTCCTTCATTTTCCTTATAGCTTGTTCTATTCCATTGAATCCGATTTAATTTTGATAGTCGCTGTAGCCCATCAAAAAAGGCGTCCAACATACTGGCGAAGCAGATTAAAACGTATGGAATGAGACGTTCACCCATAGTACACCTCTATAATCATATCCGATAACTCTCTTGTGCTGTGACGATACCAATACTCACGAATTGGCCAACAGCGAACTCATCAACCTGTTGAACCCTGAGTTTCCGCACTAATGTCATGTCACTCTTCAATTGTCGGATAAAGTCGTAACAGCTTTATTCTCGCCTTTTCGTTTGTAAAACGCCAATTTATCTTGGAATTTTTATTGTTTCGTTCCATCTCCCATGCTGCAACTTCCGACCTGACTTCTGTAATCGTATCAATGCGACGGTTCAAGCATTGAGTCGTCAAAACTCTCAATTCTATCTCTGCCATATTCAACCAGCTTCCGTGTTTTGGGGTATACACAAACTCGAACCTATCCAATAACTCCTTTGCTTTATTTGGTTTAAGTGTATGATATAATGATCCTGGCTCATGCGTATTGAGGTTGTCCATCACCAGCGTAATCCGTTTTGCATGCTTGTACTAATTGGCTATTTCTTCAAGGAATTTTGCCCAGTCAGGTCTTTTTCTGTTTGTGGTTATTTGAACCATCCGTTTTCCGACCAACGGTTCATTGGCCATAAAAATATTACAGGTACCATTCCTGCTGTATTCATAATCATATCTGGCCAACTGCCCAGCTCTTGCCGGTATCGGTGTTCTTGTTTCAGCAATCAACTGCTTTGGTGATTCATCCATGCAGACAACCGGGTACAGGGGGTCATAAGGTTGCTTATAAACGTCAAGCACCATCTCCATATGTGCCACAAAATTCCCATCACTGAGCGGAGGAATTATCCATCCATCCTTTTTCCAAGGCTTAATGACGTTTTTTTTAAAACCCTTCGGACGGTCTCATAGGAAATATTGTCCACATAGTCCAGTTCGACTACCTTATCTACCAATAAGCTAAGGGTCCACCGTTTATGCCCTTCGGGTGCGGGTGAGCAGCTCAGGGCTATCAAATGAGCTTCAAAGTCCCCATCTGCTTTCCTGCGATACACTTGTATTGACGGCTTTCCTGTGAGGGCCACATCAAAACCCTCCTCTATAAATCGCTTTTTTACCCGGTCTATCGTTTTCATGCTGATATTCAGAACGCACGCAATGGTTTCGTTTATTGAACGTTCTATCTGGTATTCGCCTTCATCACAAGCCAGTAAAATCAAGGCATTCAGCATCGTTTGAGCCGCGCGCTTTCCTTTGTTACTGAGTGCATTCAGTTCTTTTCTCTCTTCTTGGGTCAGGGTCACTTTGTACTTCTTCATAGTCAAATCTTGGTTGGTGATTATGAAGAATGAGATAACGCTTTTATACGAATGACATGACACTAATTGGCGAAGTCGGGAGACGTTACTGTGATGGGCAACTTCACGTTATGCAAAATATTTTTCGACTGGGGGCTTTGCCCCCGGTACCCCCTTAATTGTTTAATTGATAAATGGTTAAAAAGCCCGCACAGCCCGAACCCGACCGTGGCGCGTCTTAATGTTCCAGCCCTGGCCCCCACTGCCGAAGGACTGGCTCCATGCGCTACCCGCACCGATCTCCGTAGAACTCCAGTAGCCGTTAACCGCAAAACCGCCAACAACATTTCTATTACTGCATAGTTGCGCCAGCTCGTCTCTGCTTGGCAAAAACCAGTCGCTACGCCCACCACCTCGATACGCTTGTGCTACCGCAGCAGCACTGTTCGGATAGCGCGATGGTGAATATTTTGTCAGTATTTTTTCTGTATTTGATCTTCCAGTTCCGATTCCTGTGCTTGTACCCAATAAACCATAAGCATAATCCGGAGCATCGGCATTCTTGTCTTCGCCTGTACTCCATCGAAAAAAAATTCCTGTTGATCCATAAGTTGCACCCCATTGGTCTGTATACGGTTTGCAAATATCCTCCCTGGCTACAATCAAGCCATGCTGCCCACTGGCATCAACGTAAAATACAATGCCTCCGCCATATTCGTCGTTGATTTTGAGTCTCCCTGAAGAGTCAGGGGTAGTATGCGAAGTATAGTGGGAGCTGTAGGAACTGTATTGAGAAGAGTAGGGAGAATACGAGCTATATTGCGCACGATCGTAGGAGGAGTAGGAGGAGGAGTAGGAGGAAGAGTACATGTAGTGGGAGTAGTATTCATACCCTGCGAACGCATCACGCCCTAACGCAAGAGAGGTTATTGCGCCTGCAGCACTGAGCGCCAGCATTTTTATCGCCTCTCGTCGGTTTATCGTTTTTTCTGGTTTATCATCCATGCTCACTCTCCTTTCGCTTTTGAATTAATGGTTGCAAGTGGATACGATTCAGAGAAATTACTTTTTTTAGTCTTTACAGCAAAAACTTTCCCGGGCGCTCATTGAACATCTTTGCTGTTGACCATTTTCCACACATCCTCTGCTGTTATGGATGCCATGCAATGATTGACCTCGGTACAGGGCACTCCATACTGGCCACCACGAGTTGGGCCAATACAAGCGGGTGTGCATTGTTTTTCAGCTGAAATATGCCAATGCCCTTCATAGCCATACACTGATAAAAGCGTTGGCCCCCAGAGAATAATGGCAGGTTTTTTAACCAGTTTGGCAGCATGCATGGCAAAACTATCAGTGGATATCAAGAGATCACACTCTTTCAGCAAGGCGATCAATTCAAGCGGCGTGGTGAGCCCCAGCAACGACAGAGCTCCTGGAATATATGGCTCATCCAATCGGCCTGTCTGAAGAACACTCCACCCCTCTTTCCGAAATCTTGCGGCAAGCGCTGCCCACTCGCGCCTCTCCCACTTTTTGCGTGGTGAATCTGTATTTGCAGAAAACACAACTCGCGGACGCAGTGGCGGAAACGAGGGCCATGGAAATGATAGCTGCTCCATATTGGGCAGCCACAAACGTTCTGACACCGGCAACGGCAAATTGAACTTTTCGGCAAGGCACTGAAATGCACGCCCGCCCTGCCGATAACGTTCCGTGCTCCAATAGTCAGTGCCAATCAGCGTTGCCGTCCGAGGTGGCGAACCAACAAAACTAATCGCCGGATGATGCGCTAAAAATGGCAGATATTTGGTACGGCGAACAAGTTGAAAACGACAATCAGGATCGCGCTCCAGAGCTAACTTGAGCACACCGGAGAGCATCAACGTGTCGCCAAGTCCGCCAAGCGGGTTAATCCAGGTAATCTCTTCCTGCATACAATGCTCCGGTAATCGGTTCAAAATATTCGGTAATAAATTTTTTTTCGGCACATCCCCACGGGCTTTGACGAAGAAGATCGCCATGAACAGCCCATCCATCCAGAGGGCAACCACCATGGCAGAGACTCCAGAAACGGCAATCAACACACTCACTATTGCGAAGGAGCGCATTGCGATTTTCGAGCGCCTCCCGTTGTGGATCATTCAACACCACATCAAGAGTTTTATCCTGCAACATGCCGTAGTCGAGCAAATCCCAGTCTTCGGAACGGCCACAGTGTGAAAGATGCCCGTCGGGAGCTATCGAAATATGGTTACGCATACAGCTCCCGCTAAAAACACATCCAAGCGAGCGGTGATTTTCAATAATGTTGCGCACCAATGAGTTGAAAGGTTCAATCTTGCCATAACGTTCACGATGCGCCCACCACTCAGGAAAAATTTCCCCAAGAAAAGCCACATATTCATCGGGAGTAACTGCAAGGTCAGGCCTGCGGTTATGATACAGCAGCACCGGATGGATGTTGAAACCACCACCGGTAATATTGACAAGATGATAAAAAATATCCAACGGGCGTTCAAGCGCTGGCTTGGTCAACACATAGATGATTCCTACCCCTATGCCATGCTGTTCAGCAACCATTTTCCCTTGCAGAAACGCCCTGTTGTAGGTGGTGGTATCACAGATGGTTCCGGGCCCCCGTGCGCCATCAAGTGGATCATAACTTGAACCAACAGAATGGATTCCAAGCTCCTTGAGCAATCCCGCCCACTCCTCATCCATGAGCATCAAGTTGCTCTGCATGGCGAAAGTGATTCTGTCTCGTGTTGTTTTACACACCGTTTCAAGGAGTTCCCGGCTCTTGATATAAAAGGGCTTCCCCATCAAGAGCGGTTCACCACCATGCCATATCCAGGTAATGTCGCCGTCAGGATACGTTTCCAGGTAATCATTGACACGCTGAAACACAAGCCGCAACGTCGCCTCTGTCATATCATCGAATTGCCTCTTTTTTGTAACCACATCGCAGTAAGCACAATGCGATGTACAACGTTCAGTTGGTTTAACAATCAGGGTCGGCATACTGCTCCTCCTGGCTGTTTTTGCCTGTAGAGACGAGCATCAATAATTTCAGTGAAAAAGTCGCGGCATTGCGATGTGCATTGCTCTTTCCACTCGCCATAGCAGGCACGCCACCCCGGACAGTTGATGCAAGAGTCTCGGTTAATAAAACGCTCGTTCAACGCCTCTTGTTGCGGCGGAGGTTGTTCAATCATCGTCTCAAATGGCTCAATAATGGCATGTGAACAACGCCCGTACACAGCATAGACAAGAAGCTCACGTAATGCTTCCCAGTCAATCGTACCAAGAGAGAGATCCAGTGTTACCCGAACTCCCAGCGATGCAACTATCCTTGCTTTGGTCAGGTTTTCTTCAGTGGCAGGCAAGGAGACCGTTTCAGCTTGGAGATTCATCAGTTGTGGAATCCATTCTGCTGGACGACAGAATAAATCTACAGGTTTTGCAAGCATTTATTAATCTCCGGAAGACGGATAAAAGGTTCATCTTTCATAGCTTTGAGTATATGGGCAGCACAACCGCCTTCGCAACGTTTTATTTCCCGTTGTTGACATTCATCGCACTCATAATGAATGCCTCCGGCTTCGGCACGAATATCATTCATTTGTGAGCGAAAATGGTCAAGCAACTCCTCAAGAGAGCTGAATTCATAGAGCGAACGTGGCGCAAGACGTGACAGCGGAAAGCATGACCAGACCATCATATCCGGCCCAATATCAATTGCGGGACCACAACCGAAATTCAGTGGTGACGAAATCTTGAACAGCTTCCCCAGCTCTTCGTCAGTAAAAGAGCATAGCGTAAAGCCACAGTCAAGCCCAATCTGCAACCGGTTACGAGCAAAATCCTCGCTAAAAGAGAGCAACCGTTTCATTGCAGGACGAATTGAGCTGATTGAGAGACATTGGTTATCAGCACCGGGAATGGGCGCAGCAAGACCAAGACGCAGGTGACGCTTAAGCCCGTATCGATTGACGAGGTCAAACAGAAAGGTGAGGTCAAAGTCCGGTCGGTAAATGTTAAACCCTGGACCGCACTTCGTACCAAACTGCTCCAGAAAATATTCAACACACTCATTTTCTTTTTTCGGAGAAAGCGTTGGTTCATTCAGGTTGCAGACAAAATCCAACGGTATTTCCGGATCCGTCGGGAGAAAATGCCGTAAACTATCTGTCAGTTCCTGCGGTATCGCCGCACTGGTAAAAACCGTAACCTGAAAGCCACGTTGAAGCAGATAGAGTACCATGTCCGGAAAATGGCGATGCAGTAACGGTTCACCACCAAGCAACGACAGTCGCTTTTCGCCAGATGATTCAAAAAAATCAACAACATAGATCAAGTCCTCCCAACTGACCTCAGCATGTAAATCATTTGTACTCATGTGATCACGAGCAAAACAGTAAGGACATGTGCGGACGCACCTCCTGGTTAACAGCAGATTAGCCATATATCTGATTCAAAAATTTCCATAACACTCTATTCGATAGCTTTATCAGCAGATTTTTGAACGGAATGCTTTTATCTTTATGCAAAATAGCAGAAGTTCCAGCAATAAACGAATGGGGAAACCCTATAACGCGTTATTTTTTCCCTTGTGACTGCATCGACATTTTTGGCATCAATGATTGAGGGATGTGTAATTCCGGCAGCGGCCAGCAACTCCCCGGCAAGTCATTTCGACTGAGGGATTTTCTGACAGCTTGACTCTTTGAGGGTGACGATTGTGCTGCGTATGGCCCCAAGTTCATCAATTCCTTCCAGCACGGAGCATTCACATTTTTTCCAGAGCTCTGATAGCAGTCTCTCAATTTTATAGGCAAGCATGACGGCAAAGACATGACCACGGGTACTGGCTTCGGTTCGTACATGAACCGGTCTGATTTCCAGATGACTTTGTTTGAACGTCCGGAAAGCATGTTCCACTTTGGCCAGATCTTTGTACCGGTCATGAACTTCTTTGGTCGAAAGAAGCTCTTTCTTTACATCAGTTTTGATCACATAACACCCATCGAGCAAAGCTGATCTTTTTAGGATTTCTTCTGTAAAACTTTCTAATTCAAGCACATCACAGGCGCCATAACTTGCAGCCATCCTGACCGCACCCAAGCGTGAACCTTGCCCGATCAATCGAGCCATGATCTGCCACAAGGCAAGCACTCCCTGACGGGTACTGCCCAGTGCCTTACTGATACCGAGTCTCTCAGCAAGCGTATTGAGCACAAACACCACGCCAACCCGGAAGGCCTTCATGAAGCTCAACATCCTCGACATGCAACAGAGCCGTCAAATTATCTTTGTACTTCAGGGCAAGTTTAATGGCGGCAATTTCACCTTCTGAACATTTTGAAATTTTGCCCAAAGTGCGATTCTTCACCTTGCCATCTTCACGATAGGATTCGCGAAAAAGATAACGCTGGTAGGTTTAGCCAGCAACTCTGCATCTATCCCGGCGATTGCAGCGGCCTCTTCATCACTCATTCCCTTCGCTACCAATCTTCTGGCAACTTCAAGTTTACCTTTCTCAAGGCCCTGTTCAATGCCTAACTCAATCCCCTGCGTCATTCCTTCACCAATACCCTCTTCCTTGCCTTCCATACGGGCAAAGTCATAGTTTGTTTCTACATAGCTGGCTTGATCGCGCAAGGAATCCTGATAACTGTTATAGGCACGAAGCTCTTCATCCGTCATGCGCAGCAGTGAAAACGACTCTTTTGCTTTCTGAATCCCCTTGGCTTTAAACTCGTCCTTGATCTAGTAATAATCGGGATACCTATCGCCTCATCATATCGGGTTAATTCCTCTGTGCAGGTTACGGTATTGTAGCTTGTAGCCGTCAGCAGCATCAAAACAATCCTGTGCTGTACCAGGAAGAATGTCCGGGTTCAGAAGAGCTTGCATAACTTCTGGTTCATTCCGGAATTTTTCAAACCAAAGGCCAAAGAACCCGATTCCTTTTGCCCATTGAACCATTGATAAGGAAGCCAAATGAGCATGACCAGCCGCTTTGGCAACTTGATACAGGGTGAATGCTGATTCAACAGCAACAAGAGCGTCTCTTCGCTTTAGCCAACGTATGTCAACAATATTATTTCTTCTATCGATGTTTGCCAAACCCAGCAATGCAATGGTGTTTTCTGCTTTGCTCTGCTGAATCAATTCAAGATCTTCAGCTTTCTGAACGATTGCAGCATCTTCATGATTCGGATGAATACGGATTTGAAATGGAAGCAACGTGTTATTGTTTTCCGGAAAGTAGTAATCGTTAAAATCAACAGGCGTATTGCCCTTTGCATTGTTGCAGGGGCCGCAGGCAAACAGCATGTTCTCCCAGCCCAATGGATTGCCAGAAGTGTACCCTGCTGGCGGGTTTTTGGGAACCACGTGTTCCATTTGCAGACTGTGGCTCAAGGGCATATTGCAATAGGCGCAATAGTACCCTATACGATCAATCAATCTCTTGCGCCACAGCGTATAATCATGAACAGAAATCGGATCACCGGTCTCATCAGTCGGGCAGGAGCCCTTGTCCAATGGCCGCATCATCCTACTTTTGTACTGCCAGTTTATTCAATTCCAGAAAGGCTCTTAACCCCGGATCTGAAACATTGTCTATTTCAGCCTGTATTTCTACTTCCGATACTCCCGTTTTCAGTTTACCCAATATCAATTGAGCAATATCATGTTTGCCTGTATTTTCATCAGAAAATGCGCTTTCAACACCCATGACACTTGTTGCCACATCATCAATTTTCAAGCTGTTCAAGAGAACGTCAGTCAACCGGTCAAGATTGAGCAGTTCATCAGAAGCAAGCGACTGAACAATAAATGCGGAATGTGTTGTCACGACAAACTGAATATTCGGAAACGCACTCTTTAAATCTTTGACAATATGCCGTTGCCACTTTGGATGGAGGTGCATATCCAGTCCATCAATCAAAGCAATACCTCTCGACTCCTTTACAGCATCTCTCCCCAGAAAGCCATTAAGCACAACACACCTGAACGCCAATTCTGCTACCAGATTGAGCATGGCTTTCAAACCATCACTCATGTTGGAGTGTGTCTTTTTTCCTGGATCTTGTTCATCAATGTTAACAACAGCTTCAAGCTCCTGGTAATGATGATTATATCCTACATCTTCCAGATAGGGAATTGCCGTTGAAATAGCTTCAAAGACCGCTTCCCGGGTACCTTCAAACTCTTTTTTGTACTTCAGCTCATTATCGTAATTATGAAGCCACTCAATCACACCATCAAAATCTACCTTGTCAGAGAGTGCTGCCAAATAGCCCTTCTCCATTCTGCTTCTGTTTTGTTGGGCCTTTTTACCCTTGCGTAACTGTGCCACAGTTCTTTCAGTGCCGAAACTGGCCAAAACAGGCAAAAGCGCTTTATTATGAAACCCTCTTCCTGATTCCACCAAATCCCTGATGGCATCAATCAAATCTCCTGCATATTTCCTGTTATGGCTTGTTGTACCATTAGCCAGCATTACTCTGCTCCATTCTATTGGCCGTTCCTGAAAAACAAAACGGCCTTTACCAATATTGAAAGGTTCATCCTTGCCAATCAATATGAATGTATCGCTTAACAAGCTGCCTGTAACTCTGATAAGTGTCTCATCCTTGCTGGAAATATAATCCCTCTCCTCAGCAGCCCATTTAACAAATTTCTCCTGCCTTTTAAATTGTCTCCGATAAAGAGGTGATGCTGGAAGGGGCAAACATTGCAAACAAGCACCCAAGCTGACCTGTAACGCATGAAGCAGTGATGATTTACCCATGCCATTATCACCGATGGCAACAGTAAAGTTTGAGTTCAAAAAAATCTCTTTTTTCTCAAACCCCCTGAAATTCTGGATATATAATCTGCTGATATGCATCTCTTTTTATAATGAGATATTTTTTTGCGGCAGGAACCTGCCTTGGATAATCACAGCTATTTTCTTCAAAGCTTTTTACAAGTTGAATCTTTTCCCCAAAAAACAGTTGGCCCACTGGAACAGTGAAAAAAAAATTATACCAATAAAAAAAGATAAAAAAAACAAGAGAATGCCTTCAGGGAGTCGCCTCACTCACGCAAACAGCTCCAAAGGTTCCAGTTCAAGAAACTCCTGCCACGGAATCCCCGAGTTTCCAACCAGAAGCACCTTGTAGGGCTTGCACTGTTGCTCAAATGCTGCCATGCCGGAAGCATGCCCGGTATGGCCATTTTTGACTTCAAGGCCAATCACTTTTCCTTTGTGTTCCAGCACGAAATCCACCTCATGGTTACCCTGACGCCAGTAAAAGAGGTTAATGGCATCGGTGCGGGTATGATTGAGGAGATGGGCACCAATTGCTGACTCAACCCATCGGCCCCATTGCGACGGGTTTGTGGCAATCTCCTGAAAAGAGTACTGCTGCTGTGCACTGACGAGAGCGGTATTATGCACCTGAAATTTTGGGATGGATGCTCTACGCCGCACCATTTCGGGGCTGTACTTTTCCAGTCCACCGAGTAACCCGGCGAGATAAGGTCAACAGACTTTCCCCTCTTTCTGGAACTCTCTTTCAATTCCTGCCTTGATCCTCCCGATGGTAATTTCTTTTGCATTACTGGCCAGCGCATCAATACAACAGAACTGTACCACGTTAACTATACTTGCTCCGCTGATCTCATACTTCTTTGCAATTTCCATCAGTTCTGCTGCACCCGGAACGTTGAGGCTGTTTTTAGGGGGAAACGCTTTCTGCCAGATCGAAAGCCGTTCTTCAAGTCGCGGCAAAGGAAAATAGATCACCGACTGGAAACGCCGGATAAAGGCGTCGTCAATGTTGGATCTGAAATTTGAAGCAAGGATAACCAGACCATCGTGGCACTCTATACGCTGCAAAAGATACGCCACCTCCTGATTGGCATACTTGTCGTGGGCGTCGCGAATATTGGTTCTTTTGCCAAAGAGAGCATCCGCTTCGTCGAAAAACAAAATCCAGTTTTTTTTCTTTGAGCGCTCAAAAAGTTGTGCAAGATTTTTTTCGGTTTCACCGATAAACTTGGACACCACCATGGAGAGATCGATCCGGAAAACTTCCCTTCCGGTTTTTTTCCCAAGAATCATTGCTGCAAGTGTCTTTCCCGTACCCGGTGGACCGTGAAACAAAACCCTGTACCCCGGCTTCAGCAATCGCTTCATGTTCCACTCTTGCATCATCACCTCTTGGTATCGCAACCAATTCTCAAGTTCCTTCAGTTGTGAAAACGTACTTGCAGGCAGTACCAGATCGTTTTCCGTTAAATCGGTGGTAATGTATTCAGCCGGAAAATCCATCGACATCCGGGGGCGCACAAATTTCCCCTGAACAAACAGTTCAAGGTAGTCATTCGCCATTACAAGCTTGCCACTCAGGTGGGGCTCACCTTGCTCCGACTCATCCAGCCAGATGAGACGATTCTGCGCAAAAAAGTGTTCCGAACCGAAAAGTTTGAGATAGTCGAAGCGCTGATGCAGACTGTTTCCAGCCAGAATAAATAATGCCGTCTCCCCTGTTGGCAAAAAACCGCGGAATTGTTTGCCCCGAACACCGCCGATCTGTGGAAAATCGCCGACCTGCGAGAAGTGCTGAGCGATGACCGTATCAAAAAAATTCGGCTGGACATGCGGGGCAAGGGCAAGCAACAGAACAATGATCTCCTCGGGGCACAATTGATTCGCCAGAATAAAGGTGGATAGTTCAGAATCATCTTTCACCGATACGATTTTCTTTATATCCACCAGTTTTGGAGGCATATTTCCCGGTTCAAAAAAGTGTTTTAGTCGCTGCCTGAAAATCTCAGCAAGAAAGTCAAGGTAACGTGTTACCGCAAAGGCATTCTTTTCGGAGGATGTCATGATCGCAACGCTTTCGACTTTTGGTGTCAGAAATTCAAAGGCTGTTTTTCTCTTCCCCGATATTCGCCTGGCCAGAGGATAACCTTGATAGTGATAAAAAATTATCAGGTAACCATACGCCAGTAACATTGATTCGAAATACGCTCCCGCTCCTCGGGCATAGGTGAATATCAGTACCCGATTTGCTGCTTTACGCGTCGGGCACTTCTCCAAATCCCAATAATTTGTCCATGCGACTGAATACATAACTGAAGCCCTGCACATTGGGACTTTTATTACCTTCAATTGTATACAAAAAGCCATCTTTTAACTGATGAACCAAGCCAATATGCCCTTTACCGCTTGAGGGCTGGTCACGCCACCAGACCACAATATCGCCGGGCTTTGGCGCATAACCACTACCTGGTTTATTGGCCCAACCGCGTTGTTGAAATGCACGCAAAATATCGCGGGCACCAACTTTATAAGGATAAGGAGAACCTGCCGGATGCTGAGAGAAACAATAACTCACAAAGCCGGCACACCAGGGATTTCCCTCCGGCACTATGCCATGCAGATATTTTTTTACAAACGGTCCGCAATTGTTTCCGCCAACTTCACCAGCCCCTGATTTTAATTCACTGATCGCAATCTGCAGAGCTGCTCTTCCCCGTGCGCTGCCTCCCATAGCTTCCGGTGGCATAACCTTATAATCAACAGCACTATGAGTCTCAATCAATGGCTTGGGATTTGTAAGGCTCCACCAGCTAAGATCGCCCACTTTGCCATCCACAACTAAAGGTTGACCCTGTTTATCCAAATTTTGCGCCTGAAAAGCCCGTACCGCCTGATAGGTTGCGTTATCGAACAGCCCATTAATTTCTTCGTTAGTCAAAAAGCCTTTATCCATCAACAAGGTTTGCAATTCTTTGACCTCAGAACCTTGATCACCTTTTTTTAATAGTACGGACATTTTACTCTCCCGAGTTTGATATTATTATGCAATCAATTTTACTTAGGACTTACCGAACAAATCGTTTCTAACAAGCTTATACCCTTTTCATAGTGCTATTGGTGACTGAAAATAAAAGTCGATAGTTCGCAATCATCTTTTATCAATACGATCTTTTTTACATCCAGCCGTTTTCGAAGATGGTTACCAATATCGAATGAGTGCTTAAACCGCTGCCTGAAAATCTCAACCAGAAAGTCAATGTAACGTGTTACCGCAAGGGCATTTTTTTCGGAAGCGGTCATAATCGCAACGCTTTCAACTTTTGGTGTCAGGAATTCAACGGCTGTTTTTTCTCTTCTCCGATTTTGGCTTTGCTGATAGCCGGGGTATTTTCTTTCTGTTCATCTGAAGCCGCTTTACGAATAGTCTGTACCTGCTCTTCGGTTTCACCTTGTTTTGCCTGAGCCTGGAAAAATGCACCCTCTCCAGAATGGCCGTTATCCGGCGAAAAGAATGGTTGCTGGCTCTTAACCGGTGGCTGTTCCTGCCGTTGAAGCGGTCGTTTTGAAAATTTTTTCATGGTAGCACCTCAGGGATTGATTTCAGCAGTTCTACTGCCTTCTGTTTATAGTCATCGTTGTCGCTCTCAATGGTTTGAAGCAACATTCTTTTGGCCAATTTGACATCACCTCTTTGCAACATGAGAACGCCTTTATAATAGAGTGCCTTTGAATTTTGCGGCTCCTGCTCAAGAGTAATCGTGAAATGCTCAAGGGCTGATTCCGCGTCACCAGCCGATAGCTCAATAACTGCAAGGTTATTGCGTGCATCAGTATGGCTTGGCTCCAGAAGAAGAATCCGGCGAAGCTCAGCCACAGCTTCCTCGCTTTGACCGGTTTTAAGATAGGCCATTGCCAGGTTGTGACGTACCTCGGCATCCTCCGGCGTGAGTCCCAGCGCCCGCTTGAAGCACTTGATTGCCGAGCCAAAATCATATTTGACAAAATAGATAATGCCCAAAAGTGAATAAAGTCGAGGGTTCTCCTCTTCAAGTGGAAGTGCTCGATTCAACTCTTCGAGCGCTTCATCCAGTTTCCGTTGCTGAATCAGAGAGTAAGCCAGATTCAAAAGAATACCCGATTCGGGTTTGATAAGGTAACTCCTCTTCCAGTGATACTCCGACCTCTCACTCTCTCCCTTCAACATAAAGAGCTTGGCAAGACTTTCATGAGCATAAAATTCATCGGCATTAAGCGATAAGGCTTTTGTTAAAACCTCTTCAGCCTCATCCCATCGCTGCATCAGCAGATAAAGCTGACCGAGGTTGCTATATGCGGTGGAATAGCCCTTGTCGAGTTCTATTGAGCGAAAGTATTCCTTTTCGGACTCCCCAAAACGCTGAAGTTGCATCAAAAGAAAGCCCAGGTTGTTGTGGGCCACGGCGCTGGACTGATCAAGTTCAAGAGCCTGTCGATAGCGTTCTTCAGCTTCCGGAAAATTCCCTGAAAGGTGAAGCGCAGCCCCTTCTTTCAGTAATCTCTTCATCTCTTCGTTCATCACAGCAGCACTGTTTAAGTTTAGAATTCATTGACCAGCGGATCGACAATCTGCTCCCTGACCTTTTTTGTCATATCATCAAGACTGGGATAGGTGAATTTGAGGTTTTCAAATGCAACATCCGCCTTGCCATCCTTATAAGCCAACGGGAATTCGAAACCAATTTCCAGCCCCGTATCAATCTCTTTCTTGAAAAGCGGCCATTGCCAGGTCTTCGAGATTTCAAGTGGCCACACTCCGGCCGAGGCTCTGACGAAGAGATCGCCGCTGAAACCGAGAATGGCGGCTACCTTGGCATTGACAAGCCCGTTGAGCTCAAACCCGGTTTTTGGCGAATATTTCACCTCGGTATGAAACACTGGCTGCTTAGCTGCCGCTTTGATGAAGGCTGAAAGGTTGATGCCGCCGGTCAGTGAGGCAATGGCGATACTGGCTGAAAGCCCGAAGTCAACTCCGGCCCTGATACCCGCCTCAGCGATGAATTCAAAATCGGCACCCCCGGTGATCGACATCTCATCCGGGTGGGCGGGATTGTAGGTAATCTCAGCAGCCACCTTGGTCAGGCTGCCCGGCCCAATCTGAACATCGGCCTCCAGCCTGGGGGTAATCACCGCTTCTATGCCTATGGTAGCCACCCCCAAAGGAATACCAAACAGCGGAATATGGATCGGTGGAATGGTGATGAGGGGTTTGTTTTCCACACTGAAAAGCTTGGGCACAACCTCCAGCTTCTCCGGAAGCTTGATGCCGCCCTTGACTTCAATCTCGCCGTTTTCCAGCAGTGTTACCCCGGCGTTCACCACAAGTTTGTCGGTAATCTTCAACTCCAGATCGCTTTTGCCGTAAACCTTGTAGTCCGGAAGGGCTTCACCGGTAGGCTTGCTCTCGGCATTGATGGCCCGGTTGGTGATCCCGATGTTCAAGTTTCCTTTAAGGCGACCCTTCTCATAGGAGGCCCTAGCATCGACGAGGAAAATATCGTTATGGAATTCAAAGTCAACCTGTGTGTCGATTCCTGGTATATCGGGGGTAATCTTGCCCTTGCCGCTGAAATCGTACTCTTCGCCTTTTTTGATGAGGTTTAGCTTGCCTTCACCATCCTTGATTCCGGGAAGTTTCCCGATCTTGACACTGCCTTCAATCTCCGAGCTCTCTTCAGAGAACTTGATCTTCAGCGTTACATCCTTGACTCCCTTCAGAGTAACTTCCGCTGTTCCGTTGGCTTCCAGAAGATTATTGGCATAAGCAACGTTGATTGTTGCCGAGTTGATTCCTTTGACGCTGCCGTTACCAATTTGAAGCACGCCACTGGCCGACCATCCATCCTTATTGTTGTACTCTACCTCAATGCCAGCAGCACCTTTTTTGAAGAGCTTCGGGTCAAAATCAAAACGACCCTTGATACCAAAATCCCCATTGCTCTTTCCCAGGCCGGAGATCTGCCCCTTACCGAGTTTACTGATCTCGAAGAATACGTCACCTTCAACAAAGACCCCCTTGTTGCCAGCGCCGATAGTAAGCAGGGCATCGTTGATTTTGAATGGCGGCGGAACCTTGATTTCCCCAGCAGTGATGGTTTTGCTGATGCCGAACTCATCGCCTTCCATGAAGAAATCCAGATCGATTCCTTTGATAATATCCAGGGTCGGATGGATCCTTCCTTTAACAGCCAATCCCTTATCCTTCAAAAACTGCGCACTGTCAACCGTGACCGGGCTCATGCCCGGCAGTTCAAGGCCGACAAGGAGTTGTTCAAGTCCGCCTTTTCCTTTTTGGCCCTTTCTGGGTATTGAACCACCATGATCAACACCGTCCATTTTATGGATAGGGATTTTAATTTTTTTTTCTTTTCCTTTACTCCCATAAAAATTGAACTTAGCTTCAAAACTCCCAACTTCATCTCCCACATTTTTTCCGGCTGCGCTTCCGAATTGCGGCGGCTCAAACTTTATCTGCGGGTTACTGTTGTTTAAAGCAAGAATATCCGCCTTTTTCATTGCCGTACCTCCAATTGGCGAGGTATATATGGTTTCGTCACCGTCCTTTCCCTTTATTGCATCCATATCACTCGTTTCCATCGGCTCGAAATGCTCAAGATGCTTTCCTGCTTCAATTTCATCCAATTTCCAGTAATACTCCGCAAAAGATGCTTTTGTAAATCTTGCTTCAGCATCATTGAACTGGATATTGCTAAAGGTGATCTTATACTTTTTTTTTGCGTCCTCTATTGCAGGAAGTTTTTGCTTACTATCAAGAGCCTGTTTTTTTGCATCTTCTGAAGCGAGAAAGTTGTTGACAAGCCGTTCGATTGAACCAGCAAGTAACGCTCCTGCGGAACGGTTGGCCGAGATATTCAACAGTTCCATGTTGTCAGGTGTATTCGTACCACCGATCTGCAACTCCTGGATATGATCAACATCGTAGGCTGAGGCTTTGCCATCCCTGCTCCAGGTCGGGACAAGGGCATTATCAGCCAAGGTCTTTTGGGTGCCGATAAGCTTTAATGTGCCCCATTTCAGGTAGTAACAAAAGGAGCCGCCCTCCTCTTTGTAAGCATTTTTGGCTTTGGCTTTTTCTGCTAACTTTTCCACCCCCTTCTTAACGTTGGGCTCAACCTTCTTCTCCCATTCTGCGCTCTGGTTTGTAACTGTCCTTTTGTAGTTTTTCGTACGGGTGACAGGGGCAACATTCTTACCACTATTTCGCTCTCTGAATTTGGGGAGATAAAGTGTTTCTCCTATAACAATATCTTCGTTAAAGTCGATCGTTGACTTTTTATCGGACAGCGGATTTCCTGTTTTCTGCACCTGCTTCTGCAAACCCTCCTGCTGCTGCACTGTATGCGTCAGTTCATGGGCAAGAAGGTGTTTGCCCGAAGAGGTGTCGGGATTGTATTTGCCTTCGTTGAAATAGATGTCGCTTCCGTGCGTAAAAGCCTGGGCATTCAGGTTTTGGCTCAACTGGGTAGCTTCGCCGCCCGTATGGAGCTTAACACCGCTGAAATCCTTGCCGAAGCCGCTTTCCATTTCGCCCCGCGTCTTGTTGTCCATCGGGGAACCCTGACCTTTTGATGCCTGCAACTGGCTTTCAATATTGCTTGATTCTGCGGCCCCGCTCTCCTCTTTCTCCTTTTTCTGCACATTGGCGTTCTGCTCACCGTCACTCTCAAAAAAGGGTTTGCGGTGAATATCGCGTTCCAGCTCGCCATTGGGCTCCTCTTTTTTGCTCAGCCGCTCTTCCTGCTCACCAGGT
Organism: uncultured Chlorobiaceae bacterium; assembly: GCA_903917955.1. Taxonomy (GTDB): domain Bacteria; phylum Bacteroidota; class Chlorobiia; order Chlorobiales; family Chlorobiaceae; genus Chlorobium. The sequence continues at coordinate 56,224 of CAIXCO010000280.1, forward strand.
TTGGTTGCAGGCGCCGACACTGGTGGGGCCGACTGACTCACGACCTTGTCGGCCATGGCATCAGCCTGCTGCTCGTATGGATCTCCACGTTCACCAACTTTCAGTTTTGCCTGTATACCCTGAGCATTGAAAAACGATGATTTTTTGTCAGACGAAAAAAACTGCTCCCTTTTGCCTGAAATCTCTTTCGGCTGAGAGCTGTTGGACGGAGGAGCCTTAACCGTTTCTTTCATATTTTTATGCAGATGCAGGTTTATGCAAACCAGTCAACAAACAGTGGACGCTCCAGCCAGGAAAGCTTGATAATCCCGTAACCCCAGGGAAGAAAGCTCAGCAGAACATCGTGAGTTTTGTTTTCAACCACAAGCCGGTTCTGGAAATCGTCCAGCACCAGTTTCCCGGATCTTTGAAGAAACCCTTCACGCAGGCCGTCAGGCGAGGTGTTTTTCAGAGCCTTCCAATGCCCGATGGCCGCCTGCAAGAGCGTTTCGCATTCATCTTTCATGGACTCGCCAACGGTTACAAAGCGCTCAACAGGTTCATCCAGCTCAGCGCCGCAAAGGAATTTTTCAAATGTCAACAGATGCTCGGCAGGAGAGTCCTCTCCAGTGGCAAGGAAACAGAGAAGGTGAATGGCAATGTTCCTTGATCTTTCATTCTTGAATCTACCATCCTTCAGCAAATCAAATTCCTTAAAAAAGCTCTCCATAAAAGGATGCAAAAGCACCAGCCCTGCGTGATCAACATAAATTCCATCTTCTTCCCCTTCCCGGCTCTTGCTCTTTCCTAAATGTTTTTCAGACGGTGGCGTTGATCTTTTTTTCAATTCTTGCGCCTCTGAGTGTACTGCCGCAGAGATGGCCTTAACGCTCTTGCTGTCAACAGGCTCTGAACCCTTGACCAGTTGACACAGGCTCCTGAGAAGAACAGCATCCTGCAATCCGGATGCCGAGAGCAAGGCGAACCGTTCTTCAGGGCTTGTCTGCTTCAGAAAATATTCAAGCAGCAAAGCAAACTCTTTCGTGGAGTAACCCGACTTTCCATCATGCACATCCTGATTGATTTTTTGCAGAACAGCATCCGGCAATCCAGACGCCGAGAAAAAGGAGAGCCGTTCTTCAAGGCTTGACTGCTTCAGAAAATATTCAAGCAGCAAAGCAAACTCTTCCGGGGAGTAACCCGACTTTCCATCATGCACATCCTGATTGATTTTTTGCAGAACAGCATCCGGCAATCCGGATGCCGAAAAAAAGGAGAGCCGTTCTTCAGGGCTTAATTGCATCAGGAGATTATCAAGAAGCAGAGCGATTTCTTCCTTCTCCAACTCCAGTTTCACCCTTCCCTGAAACAAGAACATGGTAATTTGTATGACAAACCACCGGGGAAATTGCTTGACCAATCGCTCGACGGCCCTTTTTTCAGTCCTGAACAACCCAATCAGGCGATCAATTCTCTCCTGATGCATACACCGGGTCAATTCCATGAGCATCTCCTCCTTCAATAAATCGTCCGAATTGCCGCTCCACCAGGGCCGTCTGCCTGTTTCAAGAAAAAAGAGGAAAAACTCAAAGAGTCTCTCTTCGGCTGAGATAGAAGGAATTGAAACATCTGTGTTTTCAGCATTTTTCACCGGGATCGGGGTCATCAACAGCTCTATCTTTTCTCGGAAAGAGCAGAGCGCCAATTCTGAAAATCCTGCATCAAACCGAGAAGGGTCAAGAGATTGCAAATCAAGGTCAAGCCGGTCAAGACGGATGGTCACATCACCGGAAAGCTGTTTATCAAGCCACCCTTCCAGATCCGGAAGAATCCTATGGTAAAACAGATGCAGTGCCTTGTCCTGCAAGGGTTTTGCAGATTTCTCGTCAGGCGCATCGATAGTGATATTGACGCGATGAATGATGTGGCGCTCATTACCCATCAGGATTCCGGAAACCTGGAAAGAATTTTTATGATCCCTCCCAATACTCTTAACAAATCTTGATTTTGTGAAGCGAATGAAGAAGAATAATCATTGATATCTTTTTCAAGAACATTACCAAAATCGAGCTGCGGGTAGCTATTCATAAGCGTCTCCCATAACTCATTAAATTGAGAGAGGTTGGAAATAATGATCTCAAAAGTTGGCCCCGGGATCTCCTTGTCGCACCTGACCAGATTGAGCATGAGCATCATCAATACACGCAGCAACTTTTCCAGTACTCTTGCTGCCTCCTGCTGATCGGTGGTCAACCGAAATTGGTAGATCTTGTCGAGAAGTTTAGCGATCATTTCAATGCAAGCGGCCTTCTGATTTTGATCATTGTTCCCGACCGCAGCCTTCGCATCATTAAGACTAATTATGGCATTTTGGTATAAATCCGATAACAATCTATTCTTCAAATTAATGACCGTTTGACTATCTATCTTCAACTCCCCGGCTTTATTCTCAATGAAATGGAGCACAAAATCCTTGCATGTATCGACCACGACTTGTGCCGGAACATCAACCATGAGGCTTTCCGAGGAACCACAGGGATCACCTGGAATGGTAACCGTTGCCAGGATCGTCTTGATTCCTTGCGCTTTCAGCTCTGATCTGCTGAATTCCAACGTGAATGAAGAGAGATCTGACTTCGTAACATCACGTATGTCGCCATTAAATCTCCAGAGATAGGTATTCTTGCCAGGTGTCTCGTCAGTTTTATTGATGAATTCAACGCTGAACTTACCATCTCCGCTATCAGTAATTCTTGAGTCAAGTCGGATATCAACCGGCTTTTTCACGATGATGGTGCAGTCAGTCAACGCTCCGTCAAGGGTAAAGGTAACGGTTTGCCCAATTTTGTCATCCAGGACTTTAGAGGGATCAAAGGAGGGCTTGTCACCCGCAATGATGGAGTCTGGAGCTTCCGGTGAGGCAATCACCGCTCCTTTCGGAGAGTACAGGCTGAAAGGTATTGGTTGCTGGTTATAGCAAACAGTGCTGGCTGGCAAGGCTAATAATTTTTTCTCCTTCGGTACAATAAAAGCCACCGGCGGACAGTCGGAACAGCAGATATAGGGCTGGCAGAAGTCAGCTATCACAATATCCGGCACTGGCGAATTCAGGTCACGGCAGAATACCTGACGGATATTGGCGATCTTTGTATTCAACTCCCGAATCAGGCTCTCTGAAGCAGGGCTTCCTGACCTTATTTTTTGAAAAGAGAAAAAATTGGAAAGCTCCACCTCTGTATCAAGACTCTTTTCATTACTGACGATATAATGAGCAAATGCATCCGTGTCCCTGTATTGCTGGGCGGTAAGCTCTCCTGTTGTAAAGAGTCCGGCGCCCGTCGTGATATTTTTGGGCCGTAACTCACCAGGAAGCTGCTGACTTGTTCGGGGAGTCGGGGACGCAGTATAAACAAGCACGAAAGTGCCTCCGCGATGCACACCCGACTTGTGTTCAAGGCCAGGATGCTGCTCTGCGTACCGGGCAAAAGAGATACGCTGCAAAAGTTCTGCCTTGCGCTTTTCAATCTCCCGCATGATCACTTCAAGCTTCTCATTGCCACAGCACAATCCTTGAAGCCTTGCCACCATATTCAGGTAGTTACTCTCATAACCCCTTGAAGGGTATTTTTCTGATGTGAAAAACCCTTCGAGCCTTGTGCGCATGACCTTGAGCCTCTTGCAGAAAGTCTGGCTGAACTCCCTGTAACCGGTAATCAGAGTATCATTAATATCTCCGATATAGGCTGGAATGAACCGCTGGATATAATTCAGGTGTCCGATAATCTGCATCGGGTATTCAAAGCGTACGAAGTTCTCGTTCTCGTCTTTCAGTAAAGCGATAACATCGGGAGCAGTATCAAGGCTGGCCAGTTTGCGCGATTTCTCCATAAACTCATCAACGGAAACCGACTCGTTCTCCAATGCCTTGGTAAAATATTTTTTTCCGAATGTATCCGGATTTTGATCGATTTTTGTCGTGACGATCCGATTGACGGCAAAAACCGCATTGGTGGGTGAATCGCAAAAATTGAAGGATTGATTGGAAATGTTGGCGTTCACTGCACTCGCCTGAACCGGATCGGCCTCGGTTGACGAGGTAACCACGCTCCTGACATTTACTTTAGTGGCACTCTCCGCTTTAACCAGATTATCATCGATGACCCATTTCAAGGCTCCCTCAGCTCGATAAAGCTGAATATCGATGTGTGGCTGTTCTAACTTCGATGTAAATCCGGAAAAAAATCTGGCCCCATCCGATAACAGGCAGTTGATCTCAGCCTGAAAAGCCCGCAGCATCGTATTCAGGTCTTCAAAGTAACAGTCAAAATCATCGAGGTTGATATCAGAAAGCTTCACATCACCAAGGCGCAAGGCAACCACATCGAAGGGTATCCCTTTGGATGCCCTGAGTTCCTCAATATTTTTCAGTGCCGAGCTGAAATCTTTGCCGATATGACCTTCAATACGAAAGAAATTATAGGGATCAATGTCATAGTCAAGCGGATTGAGTGCCTCATCACGGATAGGCGCATCGTATTTATCGGCATTATATGACAGATTCAGCTTATCCTGCGCCTTGAGGGTACGACTGTAGTTCCACTCTTTTGAAAGTGATGATATGTTTTTAAAATAGAAGGGAATAGCTCGCTCAGCCAGAGGCTGGTCATAATCACGGGTTGGAGTTATCTTGATAGTGCTGACGGTTTCGGGGCTGAAGTTTTCAATAAGCAGCTTCAACCGGTTAAGCATCCCGATAGCGACATTCACCTGCACCTTGTTCTTGCTTACGGCCGGAGAGGGATAAAACTGATGACGGTATTCGGGCGGCTGGGGGCCATAAGCGATATTTGGCGCACCAAGCATGACGTGCTTGGGAAACGCATAAAGATTGGGATAACATTCAAACGCAACGTTGTACAGCACCTCCCTCAACTCATTGTATGCAACCAAAACATCCTTGTAAAAATCATAAGTGTACTGGCCGTAGAGGGTATTGGTCGCGGTGGAAAGCAGCGTCGTCAATTGACCGGTCAGGGTATCAATACTGATCACCCCTCCTTTGTCAATAAGAAAGCGGAATGCCGTGTAAAGCTTCTTGATGGCCTCCGAAAGAGCTGTGCATCCATTCCTGGCAGCAGTAAAGTAGGTACCCGCCAGTGTGGTGCTCGTCAGGGTATTGGCACTGTTCAGGATGACCCTTCTGGCACGAAGAACCGGAAAGGTAAAATAGCTGTCATAGGCTTCATGGTATTTCAGATAGATGTCATCCCCGATGGTCTCGTCATTATCCTTGTGAATGACCTTGTCCATATCAGTTTTGGACATGATGAGCACCTTCGGCCTGGAGACCTGACGAATCCCCATATTGTCACAATTGGTGGGCGTGCATTTCTCCGGGTTTTTCAGGTAATACTCCAGATAGAGGACAGCTACCCAGTCATGGATGATGGTACTGAGATTGTTGACCTCATATACCGTTCTCCCGCTGTTGAGTGAGTTCCTCTCCTCCTCAGTCAGCAACTGGTAAAGGGTGACCATCTTCTCAACACCGCTCTCTTTGTAATAGAACGGATCATAATGGCCGTTATCGGGCGGCACATAGTTGGTGAAATATTTGTGCGAGATGGCTGCCGGGATTGCAAGCAAATCCCCATCTGTGGTCACGGCAACTCCAGGGCTCAGGGTAACGATATGTCCACTCAGCCTGAGATGCAGGCCACAAACAATCCCGGTACCAATGAGACAAGTACGAGTGAGCCGATGCTGGTCTTCAAAAACATCAATAATCTCATTCAACTGTACTTCCGTGAGCACCTGATCCTTGACAAACCGGCTGTATTCCCGGTTTAGTATCTCGAGCTGAAGTTCCATATTGCGTAATATTATATTGACTGGATAATCTGTTTAAGCACTCAGTGCACATTCCCCGAAACATTAGTTGTTCTCTTCTAGCTTGGTTGTGAATCGCTTTCGAGTGACCCTAATCGCGAACTGCCGAGCACCACGGGGTTCTTTTCCGGGGTGTCATCATCACAGTCGGTGAGGCGCCCCTCCTCATACACGGTAAACATCTCCTCAATCACCGTGATAAGTTCCATCAGAACCGAGTCGGTGACCTGCTTGAGCGGATCCGGGGAATTATGCCTTCCATTCAGCCATTTGGTATAGGCATCTTCAAATCTTTTCATGTACTCTTCATTGACAAAACAGATGCGTGGCAATACATGCGCAGGGCTCTCCATGCGAATAAGTCGTTCAGCGAACTGCCGGAAATACTTGTTTCGCAATCGCATGCTGTAACCGGGCAACACCACGGTAACCCGAAAAGAATAAGGGTCAAGAGGAGAACAATAAGAACCATCCTGCTCAATACAAACCGGAAAAAAGAGTTGACTCTTTGACGGCAGAATAGTGAAATCGGGCCTCAGCAAGAGGTGGTCAACCACGTACATCCCTTCCAGCCTGAACTCTTCGAGCAAGTAGTGGATGGACGCCTTGATGTTTTTTTCAAGCAGGGAATACGTGCCTGTATCTATTTCTCCGGCCAATACCGAATATTTCTTGTGATTCAACGCAATATCCTGCTGTTTTGTATCAAGAAGGCTGAAGGATACTTTCTTGCGATCGGGAGTCAATACCGGTTTATAATAGTCGCGCTCACAGCCCAGCAGACTGGCCAGCCCCAACTCTTCATAAGCATCGGCTTTTTTCAGAAACGCCTTGTTCACGCTCTCGAAAAGAATGACGCCTCCCATCCTGATTATCCATCCGTAGCGCTGCACCAGTGTAGAAACACCATTGACGAGCACGATCACCTTACTGGTTTCAACCACCTGATACGACTGGCCGGAAAGGTGATGGCGATTGTAGTGGTTGAATCCCAGCAGGCGGGAGGCCCTCTTTTCCATGCCCGGCACATTGGCGAGCATCGCCGTTGCAGAGCGGGGATTATAATAGTCGAAGCCGCTGCCCCTGGAGGTACTCATGTTGTCATAATCTTTCAGAAAATCAACCTTGTGGCGAATGATGGTTCGGTCGGCATCCTCCGCATACAACCTGTGCATCAGAAAGACGTAGTCGCTGAAATGCTCGGAAAACCTGGCCAGCAGATGGTCCAGGAACATGTTCTTCCGGGTGATATAGGGATCCAGTCCTTTGCTCAGGAGCAGTGTTTCCACATCCTGCTGCCAGTGATCAAAATCATGGAAAATTTTTTCCTCACGGGCAATTCCCTGGACTACATTGGCAAAATAGGTTCTGGCTATGGTTTTATCGGCTGAAAAGAGCACACTGACGTTGGCAAGTTGGGCAAAGTAGTTGGCAAGCACCTGCTCAAAGAAAAGGAGGTAGGCTTTCAACTGCTTTGCCTGCGACTTTCTTTGTGTCGAGGCGCTTTCTGACAGCCCCACCCGGCCAATTCCGTAGGTTTCCGGAAAATGGTTCTGGAAGGTCTGGTAATCGCTGATGTCTCGAAAAACACCTTCCGGCATCGGGATGTCTTCCGTCAGTTTTGACTGCATCACCTTTTTCCGATCCTTACGCAAAGCATCAAGCTTCTCCATTGCCTGCACCTTCTTCAGCTCGATGGGCATCACCTCTTTCCAGAGGTTCAGAACAGAATTATCAGTGCAAAATACCGGTTTATGACCTGACGGAATACACAGGTTCCATTTATCACCGGCTACGGCCTTGCGTACCTTGTCCATCTCTTTTTCATCGCACCCGCACAGACCAAAGGTGATTTCTTTCACCAATTTCACTCCATTGGTCTCCATGATGATGCGAATAATGTCGCTTAATCGGACTTCCGTGCGAAGATCACTTTTAACAAGATCTTCATGACAGATAAATCCCTTCTTCAAGAACGGGTTCCCATGCGTTTTATACGTATAGGTATCATCAAAACTGAAAACGGGACCTTCAAAAATCTCGTCGGTGCTCTTGCCCATCTCCTGCATTTCCTGAAGCGTGTAAAACGGAACATCCGGAGCCAGATACTGGTTGATGTTGAAAACAATCTGTGCCCAGACCTGCTCCGGATCGGCTGTTGGTTCAATATCGATATCGCCGCAAACGACAACTCCTTCCAACGACACCTCCTGCAGGGTATCGATATCTTCGCAAAGGTTCCTGTAACGTTGATAAATCTCGAGTACCCTGCGGGCTATCTTTTTCTTTTTCTTTACAATGAGCTGTTTCTGTGTTGACTCATCCTGCTTTTTGTCTTCATCCGTCAAAAGTGATGATTCATCATAATCCAACAGTATCTTATTCAGCCCCTGGAGTTTAAACTCTTTGGAATTTTGGGGCGCGACGATTTCGCCGGAAGCTTTGTAGTGCAACTCTGCTCTACCCGGTTGAGCAAGGTTCCTGAATTGAGCGACAATCCGGCGATCAGATGCCCTGATCCATGCATTGCGCACCCCGCCAACCCTGACAAATAGCTGTCGGTAATCGTCAGCGCTCACTGGACTGGATGGGAGAGCATGGATGGCCGAAAGAAAATGGCTGTGCATCTCCTTCAGGTTCTCCTTTGGTTTGGCCAGAATCTCCTCAACCGGCATGGCAATCCGGTAACCGAGGTCGGTAATGGCGTAGCAGAGCACCTCAAGCATAGTCACACCCGGATCATGGGTATTATAATCCGTCCACAGCGTATGGGCAAGCTCTTCAATATATCTCATCCCTTCCCCGCGCAGAAATGCGAAGTCCTTGCCATATTCGCCACTGATCTCCTTCGGTATGGTCTGGCTCTCATTCATAGCACACCGTCCCTTTTTCAATTAATACAATGGTGTGTTCAGGGGCAGAGACCAGAATAGCTCTGGCGCTGCGAGCCGTGATCTCATTGCAGTCTGTCATATTGTTATCTCTCCCTTCAACCCGGTGGTACATCTTGAAATGGGATACGAAATCAACGTATTTGCGTTCCTCAATGAACCGGATGATGACGCTTTTGAACAGCTTCCCCCCAAAATGGATATCTGAAAAATCGCCGAAAGCCCAAGGTGAAAGGTATCGGACGATATCATCATTGAGCACCTTCCGATATGCATTCGCGTCATATCTGTCATAAAATTTAACCCTGAAATCAAGGAGAACGGTTTCATAATCGGGGTTGATCGCATCAAATTTGATATGCAACGAGTTCAGGTTATTAATGAAATTCTCGATCTCGCGGAGAAGGTTCTGGCTTGCCCGGGGTTGCAGGGGATCAAAAATGTTCTTGTTCCGGATATCGGGAATGACCACCAGTGAAACTGAGCCCGGAGCCTGTTCGCAATACTTTGCTGTGCCATCCTCTTTCAGGGCAGAGGTGTGGCTGAGGCATTTCACTTTGTAGACGGATGGGTACTGTTGCAACACAAGCCGTTCATAATCCCAGAGAGTTACCGCCCTTTGCTTGTGGCGCAGCCGTTCACTGACACGAAGATAAAAGGCGTTATCATTTTCTGCTGTAACACCACCAAAGGATGCGAATGGCTGGCTGATTCCTTTGATAAGCGCTGGCTTGTCGATGATCTTGACAATGGTACTGGCGGGCAACGCTGAAGACAAATGCGAAAGCTCATTACCATTGTCGGCAAAGAGTGCCGCAGCTGCCTGCGCAAAAACCCCTGCAAGCTGACACACCGAGGTATGAATAAGCCCGACCGGCAAGGAGGCCTTCAGCCAGAGGTATCCTGAATCGAGCAGGGTATTGCTCTCATTAATCGACGCCGGTAACAGGAATGTTACAATTCCCGAACGGAGCAGGTTGTTGGTGCTGTCGGCGGTGAGAAAATCCCTGTTCAGCGCTTTCCATTCGTTATTTGAAAGGGCGTACCATGCGATTTTCTGCTCTTTGCCGAAGGTCGGCGCAAGAGGATCCTCGCTCCCCTCCTCCGCTTCCAGCAACAGGCTCAGAAGCCCGGATGGCTGGGCACTCTTCAGCCCTATGTAAAATTCACCTTCCGGAGAATAAGAGGGCACCAGAGCAATGTTGCGTTGAGAGGTGGGGTCGATAAAATCACATTGCTCCTTCAGAAATAGATGCTGCTCGGCCTGGCCGAAGGGATGCTCATGGAAAAGCTGGATGGCACGAGCAGTGAAGTCATCGTATTTGTCTTTCGGTTGAGCTGATTCATAGAAAACGAATGAGTTTTGAGCCGTAGCCTGGTACTCCACGGTCATGGAAGCAATAACCGGAGTATAGGGCTCTCTGGCCAGCTTTGCATCAGAAGACTGCGACTTGGTATCAGAAGCCTGCGGCTTGGCATCAGAAGCCTGCAGATCTATTTTGGACTTGTCGATCATGAACAGCATCATCAGCGGAACATAAAGGTCATGCAGAAAACCCTGCTGCAACATCAGCCGGATATAACCTGACTTGGTTGCTGGACTGAACTGATCAAGAGTCGTGGCCAGAGTGGGAAATCCAGGATTGAACCGGGCTGACTCAAACTTGGCTGAGATAGCAAGCGGCTTTTTTGCAACCGTATTGCCCGCCATCTGTACCGGTGGATTCAGATAACTCTGAAGAACGGCCTTGTTGATGTCGATCCCCTTTTTCATGAGCAACGGTGGAACAGTCGGCAGGATGAAGGCTGTCGTGTCAGAGACAGGTTTGATCTCCATCAGCGAAGTGAACAGCGATAAAGGCCCCCCCCCCTGAGACCATTTATTGTCTTTGATATACTGAGGGATGACCGTAAAATACTCTTCACCTGTTACAACCGCCGTTCCGCTGAGGCTCGGTGCTCCATTTGTGGTTCCATCTGTGGTTTTATATGCCGAATAATGCGTCGACAGTTTGCCGGGCTTGTCTTTCCAGTTGATGTCCAGCTTGACATAGTTCCACTTTTTCTGGAAAATTTCCGGGCTGCCGATATAAAAACAGGAATCTTTTTTGGGTATAGAACCAAAGGGATAAAATGGTTTGGATGGATCGAGCTTGCCCTGATCGTTTTCAACGGCGATATCCCTGGCCTCCTTTACCAAAACAGTAATCGTTGCCTCCTTGATGACCGCCCGGCTCAATGCAGCATAGACCAGGTATCCATCCTTGTTGGAGGTATTTACCAGCACCCTCATGATGGGCAGATTGGTGCTGAAACGCTCACCGTGAATCTTCGAATCGTAAGGGACAACCGCTTTCTCTGAAGTATCGACTTTCAGCTTGAATTCAAGCTTCTCTTTGTTGACTGTTGTAACTTCCGTTACCGTTACCGCCATCCACTCCTTTTCCCCACTCAGGAACACATTGAGCTGCTGCATGTACTGCTCTGTAGTGGGTAACCCGGCGTCATCGGATGTCTTGAGCGTGAGTGATACCGTAATCTCCCGATTACCCTCTTTCATAAGCAATACGGCGGAAGCCAGAGCAAAGCCAAGTGTTGCAACTGGCCACTCTTTGTTCCCGAATGCGTTCCAGCAGGGAGTATCTCCCTTGAATTCACTACCCAGACCGTCAACTGAATTGGTCATTTCGGCGTACCTGACCGTAGCGCCATCCTGATGAAAGATGCTTTTCATCAGGGCAACCGTGGCGGTGTTCACCGTTATCTCTTCCTCGGTGACATAGCAAAGCTGCTTTCCGTTACCATCCTTTCCCGCATCCAGCCTGCTTCCTGACGGCACAGTCTCCCTGACCGCATTTTTGGCCAGCTCGAAGAGGATATATACCCTGTCGGGCACAGCGGGCTGCCTGCCCAGTTGCAGCACCCGCGTATAATAAAAATCAAGGTGTCTTTTGGTCACACCGTTCAGATGCTCCTTCGGAAATTTCATCAACTTCAGAAAACTCAGAAAAAGTGCGAGATGAGGTTCATAATCTCCCTTTGGTTCCCGCTTCATGATGCGGTCACGCTCCTCCTGCGAAATCCACTTTTCATCTTGAACAAGAACCGCATCCCTGAGCCACTCCTTAATCTCATCCGTAGATTTCATGAAATCCTGCCAGTTACCCTGAGGAAGCTGATTGTCCGTATTGCTGAAATAGTTGAGATGCTCTGCAAAGTACCATGCAAACCGCATCCAGTCGCGCAGGTCAAACTCATGGATGAGAACATTCCCCGGCTCAAGCGCCTTGAGGAACCGCTGAAACTGGCTGGTTCCGTCATGCTGCAAAGGATGATTATGTTTGCAATTGAGTGCCATCGTTATGTGCTGCTAAGCCAGATTTGTACCTTCATTTTTGTAAAACGGATAAACATAATTGAACCGGGAGTTGGTCGCCCGTACCCGGTAATCAATCCTGATAAGCAAAACGCCTTCATTTTCCTGTGATGTATCAATTTCAAGCCCGTCAAGGTCTATTCGTGCCTCATAATAGAGGATAGCACTCTCCACCAGATCTTTGAGATAGGTGAGCATTGTCAAGTTCATGGCCTCAAAGAGCATTTCATCCAGATTACAGCCATAATTTGGCTGCATGACCCTTTCCCCAAGCCGAGTGGAGAGCAAGATGTCGAGGCTGCTTTCAATGTCTTTTTCATCTTCCAGCATACCGACACTTTTGGATAGCCTGCTGAATTCCGGCGGGAAACCCCACCCCCTTCCCAGAAATGGCTGATCTGAACTCATTTGCTGTACTATTATCATTGCTTATTTTTTCAACCAATAATCACTGTCGGACACCCCGCCACTATGGTACCGCCATGTGCGGTGGAGTCGCCCATACGTGCTGCCGGTTTACCACCAATAAACACTGTGGAGGAACCCATAACAATCGAATCAGGCGGCCCGGTACAAACACACTGATCACCCACTGTCGCCGCTGGTAGTCCTCCTATCATCACCGTCACAGCCCCCGGCGGCATAACCGGCCCTCCTACGTGAGGCACAGGCCCGGGGTTAACCATTGGACAAACGTGCATATCCGAGACTCTTGCTGCTGCTGGCATAAACTCCTCTCTAATTGATCTGAACTATTGCACCTTTCACCGTCAAGGAGCCGCCAGACTTCACATCCGTACTGGCAGCCCCTTCAACCTTCATGGATACCTGTGCTTTGATTTCAGCATTCAGACCGCTGAGCTTGAGATCCTGCTGAGCTTTTATTTCAATTTTTCCCTGACTCTCAATAACAATTCCGTTGCTGTCCATCACCAGCTTGTTCTGGTGGTCATCGGTGATTTTGATGATATCAGCGGTTTCATCGAGAATGATCTTCTTCCCTGCCGGGGTCTCAATACTGAACGCCGTTTTCTCATCATCAAAGATCATTTTCATCTTGCTGCGGGTCACAAAACCCTTTTGAGGATTGCTCTCCTGTGCTGTCAGGGGAGCAGGCAGCGCACTGCTATTGAGCATACCAAGAACGATGGCATCACGGGGGTCATCATTGATAAATCCGACAATCACTTCATCGCCAGCTTCAGGCAGAAAAAAAGAGCCCCTCTCCTTTCCTGCATCAAGGGTGGCAATGCGGGCCCAGACTCCATCATCAGAGTCGCTGATAATAGGCAACCTCACCTTGATCCGGTTTTCACCATCAGGATCGCTGGCTATCTTTGTTACCACACCGACCTGCAGCCCGTGCAAGGCCGAAAGCAATCCGGCCGCCGGTTTGTCGTTAATGTCACTTTTTTCAGTAAACCACAAAGGATCCATACCAAACTGAATATCGAGGCTCCAGTCGCCAGCAGCGATGAAATGCTGAACTCCACTGACAAATGCGTTTCCGTTGAAGCGCTCACCGATCCCCCCAAGCTTGATGATTGTCCCTGGCTTTACGGTGTGCACCCCGCTGCATTTGACCCGCCCACGCACTCTGGCCAGTTGCCGTTTCAGCAGTAACGCATCACTCCAGGCCTGCAACTCACTCTCTTCCACCTTGCCTCCATGTTCAAGAAGGTAATTATCCAGCCCGATGACCTTGGCAAGGTCTGATGATGAAAGGTTTCCGTTCAGGTGCACATTCGGATCACTCCCTTCTGTTTTCAGAATTTTCTGGTCGCTGTAGCTCCATGACCTTGAGGTCACCTTCTTCAGTTGATGCCGGGCATCAATCTCGGCATCGAATTCAAGCATGGTGGCGCCGAACTGCAGCGACAATATGGCAGACTGGCCAAGGTTGGGCGCTTTTACAAAGAACTGAGCGTCATCGGCGATGCAAATCTTGCCATTGGCCTCCGTTCTTGACAGAATGAAATCCCAATCCGTGCAGTCATATTGCACCATCTCCTTGTGAGTCACTGAAGTCGCATCAACCGTGGCAGTAAACCCATGGTAAAGCCCGATAATCTCTGAAATAATCTCGCTGTCTTTCTTGCCTGAAAAATACCGGCTTTTTCTTCCTTCTGTCATTTGCACGCACTTGTCGCGACACTCCAGCACGAGCATGAAATTGGCATTTCCTCTTACTTTAACAGCATGGGTGATGATGATCCCCTTGAAAATCGTAAAGAGATCGTTCTGGTACCCGCATTTGATCTCAATCTCCTTTCCCGGAATAAACAGTGCACCATTGCTTGCACTGAAGGCCGCGGAAGATGCATTTCCATCAAGAATCACCACCTTTGCCCAGGGAACGCGGTTGACCTCCTTGCGGACGGTAATTGAGTCAACCTGAAAAGTCAGGGCGATCTCCTTGCCGTCAATCATGACAACCGGGGTCACTACAGTGGCCGGACGGGTAGTCGGTATAATTCTCTCCTCTGCCATATCACCGCTTTATTGGTGGAAAAAAAATCCGTGTTCCCGTTTTTAACTCCCTGAAACTGTCCAGCCCGTTGGCTTTGGCCACTTCGATATAATATTTAGAATCCCCATAGATACGGAACGACATAAGAGGTAACGTGTCTCCTTCCATAACCGTACGGATATGGGTAAGGTCAGGGGAACTCGCATTTTCTATTGCTACCCTTTTGGTATCGTCCATGAAGCCGAGAAAGCTGACTTTGGCCAAGGCACGAATCGGCAACCCGTCAGACCGGAAGAGCTTATAGGTAATGTCGAGGGTTTCAAGACAGCAATCGAACTTGAGCGTTCCCCAATAGAGACTCAGAAAACGGGGACGATGTATTGTGCCTTCGTACTTGAGCACCAGATTCTTGAATTTTTCCAGTTCAGACTCAACTCCATTCTTCATGTTATTGATCACTCCTGTGCTATCGAAAAGCAGCTCAAAGCCAAGCTTCTGGGCCTCTATTTTGTTGAATTTTGGTAAGATGCCCGAAGTCCCAGATGCCTGCTTCCCTGAAAACTGCACTGAGATCTTGTTCGAATAGCTTTCAGGATTGACCAGCACCTCCATAGGTTCACCGGCCTTTTGTTTCCGCTCGGCATCGAGATAGGAAAAGATCTTCAATTTTGAAACGTTGTTGGCCATCACCTTTCATGTTGAAGTTTTATCAATTCCATCACCTGTTCTACACACTCGGCAATCAACTCTTCCTTATCGGAAAGAGTTGACTGCATAACTCCGGGCAACGGACAGCTCTCCTGCGGACCCTGGTTTACGCTTACGCGAATATTCAGCTCGCGAATCTCTATCGGCATGGCTCAGCTTATGAAAGAGTGAAATAGTTATATTGAAGCTCAAAAGTCTCAATGGCCAAGGCACTCTGCTCAGCATTAAGGTCACTGTGGCTCCACTTCCTCGGCCAAGCCTGCTTCACACTCCAGGTCATGAGCGGTTCATGCTTCTCGTTCCACAACTTGACGATCAGATCAACCGGCTGAATAATGAGCGACTGAAAAGCGTCGTTACACCATTTGGTGAGCAGTTCGGACTCCTTAACCAGACCCCGTTTCAGCACCAGCACAGGATATTTTGCCCGAACCGGTAACACATGTTCGTATCGGTTCTCGCCACCCTCTTTCCTCGACTCCGTCTCCAGTTCCACACTCAAGCCAGAGACCGATTGAAAGCGGGTGTCGATATCGCTTTTTCCTATACCAGTGAATACCACCTGAAAGTGAAACCCAACTGGCGGATAATATTTATCATGATCTGCCATGACTTCTCTTATTCATTCTGTATCACCAGCCCTTCATGGACCAGTTCAAGGATTTCGATTGCCACTTCGTTCGCATCACTTTTCATGTCGGGAGCCTGAATCTTTATAGGCCAAGCCTGTTTTACCTTATAGGAAACAATCGGTTCATGATTCTCGTTCAGCAGACTGATGATCAGATCCCTCCGCTCAATGGTATTGAGTTTGACGGTATTCAGCCAGTTGAAATACTCGTTATCGCTGGCAAAAATGCCTCGTTTAAGGGTAATATTACCGAATTTGTGCAATCCGGGCATCTTGATCTTGTTGTACTCGGGACTGCTGCCTTCCCGGTACTCAATCACCTCATTTTCGAGGGTCAGACCCGTCACTTCCGAAAAACCAATACGGGTACCGCCCCACTGAACCTGAAAATGAAATTTTGGAATAGGATATTGTGCCATGGTGATCCGTTGTTTAGGTTATTCCTTTTTGTGCTTTGATTCGGTGAATGTTTTCCTGATTCATCATCCGTTACCGGACTGCATCTTATGGCTGAACCTCAGAATAATGAACTCTGCCGGCCTGACAACGGCCATGCCGATCTCGATGATCATGTTTCCTTCAAGGATATCCTGCGCTGTCATGGTCTGATTCAGTCCCACCCGAACATAAAAAGCCTCATCGGGTTTTGCTCCCTGCAAGGCCCCGGCACGCCACTGTAGAATCAGGAAATTCTCGATCATGGCCCTGACCTTTACCCATGTATTGGCATCGTTTGGCTCGAATACAAAAGGCTCGGAGGCTTTCCTGGTACTCTCCTCCACCATGATAAAAAACCTCCGTACCGGCACATATCGCCACTCATTGTCGTTCCCAGCCAGCGTCCGTGCTCCCCACAAAAGGGTACCCTTACCGGTAAAGGCACGGATAGCATTCACCGACTTGCCGGTAGTATGCACATTGAGATCCTCCTGATCCTTGCTGTCAATCTTGACTGCCGGGCCGACAATAGAGTTGATGCTCACATTGGCCGGGGCTTTCCAGACACCCCTCGAGTGATCAACCGAGGCATAAATACCGGCAACCGTTCCGGATGGCGGCAGCGTGCACATGTACTCCAGCGTTTTGTCATGCACGCCACGAAAGAAAACATGACTGGCAAAAACAGCGGATTCCGCCTGCTTTTCAAAATGAAGGGCCGCATCCAACAGACGCTGGTAAGCATTCAGAATTATGGAGGTACCGGGACTCAACGTGGTAATGATACCGAGACATCCCTCCTGGCTTGAGTCGAAATCAGGGGCCAAAGGATCGATATCATCAACGGCATTATTGGTAGTGACACTCAAGGTAGTAGTGGTACCAAGCCAACCATTTTCCAGGGATGAGTAGAGCGTCTTGAGCACGTCAAGATCTCGGGGAGGAGTGGTGTTGGTGTTTGCAATAGTTCCCTGGTTCTTCTCCACCGAAACGAGGAAAGCTATCGCGTCGGTCACAACGTGATCTGCCTTGATTGCATTAATCTCCGTGCGATAAGCCGATCCCGCCAGCGACTGGCTCTCCGCATTGCTGAAGGAGAGTACAACCCTTGCCAGCAGATTGAGATAAGCCGTAATGTTACTCTCCAGCACATCCGCATTGTCCACGTCCTCATCAAATTTCTCTATGTTCGTCTTGTACTCCAAAAGCAGAGGCTTCAGATAAGCCGTACCGTTGATTGTCGCATCGGTGTCGGCCAGACTCTGAGCTAACGTGGCAATCAACCCTATCTCCTTATCATCTTTGGCATAAGCATCATAATCGTCAATCTTGTTATCGCTTTTATCGTACAGATGCAGTTGCCTGAAGCTGAGATTGTAGCTGTAACTGGTAATGATCCAGGGATAATAAGCTGCGCCATAACTCAGGTTATTGATGCCGATCTTGTCCCTGAAGTTGGATATGGGTGTATTGGAAACATCTTCAGCCAGATACCCCTCAAGGATATCGAGGATGGCGAAGCGATCCTGGAGGTTGGCGCACTGGGTCAGCAGCTCCTTTTGCAGGTCACTGAACTTCGCCAGATCAGGAGCGTCACCGCTATCCTTAAGGCCAACCGCATCGGGAGAGAGAATCAGGGTTGGCTCATCAACCTTTTTCAACTTCTCGAATCCCCCTTTGAGGGCATCAAACCCGATGCTCTCTTTATACGATCCCACGCTGAGCATATAGCAAGCCCCGCCGCCATTGTCATAAAACTGCCGCAGGGCATCGAAAAGATAAAACCGTTTATCAGGCTTGACTGAATCCACAGCAGTACCATTAATCACCACCTTGTAACTTTCAGGAACATATCCACCGCCAAACAGGAACTGAAACTCCACCAGCGACTTGATCCTCACCGGAACATTGGCAAGGCTCTTATCGTTGGGATCGGCTGCTTTTTCCGTATACCCGACAAACGCCGGTATTGCAGTTTCCACCTGGGCTACCGATGGTGGAAAAAGAGCAACCTCCTTGATATATACGCCAGGAGTCTTGTAAGCCATATTATTTATCTGTTAAAAGTTACAGTTAAGAAACGGCCATTTTATGACTGAAGCGGAGGATGATGAATTCTGCCGGGCGAACAACCGCCATGCCAATCTCGATAATCATCCTGCCTTCCAGTATGTCGAGAGCTGTCATGGTCTCTCCGAGCCCTACATGAACAAAAAATGCCTCTTCAGGTTTGGCTCCCATAAGGGCACCCTGCCGCCACTGCAGAATCAGGAAGTTTTCAATCATAGCGCGAACCTTGACCCATGTGTTGGCATCATTCGGCTCGAACACAAATGGCTCGGTCGCTTTCTTGACGCTCTCTTCGACCATATTGTAAAAACGCCTGACGCTGATATAACGCCATTCATTGTCATTTCCTGCCAGTGTCCGTGCGCCCCAGACCAGTACCCCCTTACCGGTGAAGGTGCGGATTGCATTGACGGATTTGCCCGTCGCTGTTACGTTCATATCTCTCTGGTCTTCGTCATCAATTTTAAAGGCTGGCTCCTTCACATAATTGAGCGACACATTGGCAGGAGCTTTCCACACTCCCCGTGTGCTGTCGACCATCGCATAAACACCGGCAATGGCCGGAGACGGGGGGGAAATAACCTGAAACTTGCTGATCTCCTTTTTGATCATGGCATAAATCGAGCTCTGGGCATGATAGAGGGATTTCCTGGCATCATCATCGGAGGGTGTCGTCTTGCCTTCCGCAGGATTTTTTCTCAGGACTGTGTCTGCTGGAATATCGGTACCCAATGGAAGAATCTTGATGGCGGATTCATCAATGAAATAGTCAAGGGAGGTCCTCAGCCAGGGATAATAGGCTGCACCATAGCTCAACGAATTTATCCCTATCCCGCTTCTGAAACCCGTTAAATCCATTCCCAGATCCAAAAAAGCAATATCTTCTGCTTTTTGGTCTACATCTGCCGGATCCAAGTGTAATAAATCAACAATCACGACCCTGTCCATGAGATCGGCACACTGCTGAAGAGCAATGGTACATAATCCATAATACTTGGCTGGCTCAGAAATCGAGACCGCATCGGTAAAGAGGATCATGGTGGGTTCATCCTCCTTCTTCAAGGCCTTTAATGCATTCGTCATCGCCGTAGTCATTTCATCGTCAGAAAAAGCGGAGTTCTTATCATCCTTGTATGCTCCGCAGGAGACTATGTAGCAAGGCCCTCCCCCGTTCCCGAAGTAGAGCTGCAGACTGTAATACATCCGGTAATTCAGGGAGAGAAATGGATCGGCAAGCGCACTGTTCAGCTTGAACTCTCCATTCTCCTTTTTGATCTTTATCCCGTCGTCACTGCCCGTATGAATCATTGCAGGGCTTGCCGCCCCAAAGATTTCCACAAAATCGGCAAGTGATTTGATCCGTTTAGGTTTTGCTGCTAGTGTAATTCCCTTATAGTTACTATTCTTTGTGTACCCGATAAATGCAGGAATAGCAGTTTCCACCTGGGCCACTGATGGCGGCAGTTTGGAAATTTCTTCCACGTATACTCCCGGTGTTTTGTAAGTCATGGCCATAGGATTCGTTTCGTTGGAGTTAATGGATGTGAATTTCAGAGTAAAATTTCTTTTCGGCAGGAACAGTCAGCCCCTCCGCCTTGATCATACTCACCTCGGGGTTGGGGAGGTCTGTCTCGTAATCTCCCTCCTTGTTTTTTACCGTGATATTTTCAATAAAACCAAAGCGAGTAAGCGGAAACGCTTCTTCAGTAACCGATAAAGCATTGAATTTCTTTCCGACATAACGCCAATGTGTCGCCCTGTTGCGGAAACGCAACTCATAAGCCGGGCTAAGAATACAGTTATCATGGAGCATATCATATTCCGTGGTATCACTCTTGACAGCCAGTCTCAATATTCCAAATGGCGCCACTTGCTGCTGAAGAAGATAAAAGTCAATAGCATCCTGGCAGGCAGGATCATTCGACTCAACATGCATCGAATAGAATCCTTCCGGAAGTCCACAGAAGTCAACCTGAATGGTCTGGAACTCCCCTGGCAAGAGAAGAACTTCGGGAATAAACGTGATTTTTGGGGTAACCGTGGTTCCAAAGGCACTCATTACCACAATTGTTGGCTTGATCCCGGCTTTTTTAACCCTGTATGCCATCGTCTGACGAACCAGGAGATGCCTGTCATTCATATTTGCATAAGAGATCGGAAAACTATCACTTTTCTTTTTACTTTTCTCTTCACTCAGCCAATCATCGGAATGAGCTGCCGGATCGTAGTTTTCAGCAGGATCACTTTTGCTTTTATTAATGGCAGTAAAAAGCGTTGCAGGAGTATTGAGGTCGTCGATCACCATATCACCCGGCAGATATTCATAACTGTTAACGTGTTTATCGGGAAGCGAGCATAATGAAGGGAACTTCCTGGCATACAATCCTTTTATATTTTGGAATAGATACACTTTCCCGCTGTTTTCTGTTAACGGCAGTGCGGTGTAATTCAAAAACAACGGATCGTTCAAATTGATAAGAAAAGTAAAGGCCAGATCATCATCAAGATCATGAAAAGGCCTGAATTTCTGGAAGTCCAGCTCATTGGTCTCAGCTTTCATACCTACGATGATACCGGTGGAGGTCTGTTTAAAGATGCAATGGTGCCGGTCAAGGTTCTTCCTGCATTCAGGAGTCGGCGTGATGTCGAGAAATTCGCGAACATCATACTTCAGCATCATGTCCGCCTTGGCATCATCGGTCATACGCTCATAATTCTCCATCCCTTTGTTGAGGAAATAGTGATGAAAGATCTTCACTTCAAACAAGATGTTATATGTGATCGTCATGCCCATATACGTGGCTATGCCCTCTTGTAATTTCGCAGCCCTAAGAATTAACCTGATCGTCGATACGTATCTGCTTGATGACCCCTCGGGTCTCTCTGGTGCTCTCCCTGCTTATCGACAGCAACCTTACCTTGTAACAGACAAAGGGTTGCTGTTTACCCCCCAGCGTACTCCATAAATAATTGACTTGTTCGAAGGTGAGGGAATACAGATCCAGAATGATGTGGAAATCATCAGGCAAGCCATCCACCGTCGTCACTGAATTTTGCCTAGTAAAAGAATATTTCCCCTGAAAAAAACTGATGGTGTGCGACAGGTAAATAAGGGCCTGCTCGTAATTATCAATGCAAACGGTAAAAAGGAGATAGAGGTTGATATTGACCGGTGGATTATCGTAATGTGCCTCATTACTGTTGACAACGAATGTTCCAGGAAAGTTTTTCATGGTAGCCTCTTCCGAGAGATTGACCAAAGTAAGGAGAACATCATTGGTACTTCTCACGTCACTCTCACTCTGGCGGGAAACATTCTGCAGTATAACGGTCGGCACTGCAGCAATGCCACCAGGTTTTTCCAAACCCTTGAAATAGGAGCCAAGTTGGCCCGCAAGAAACTTTAATGCATGATAAATCATGACACTGTGGGTTATCGAATGAATGGTATACCCAGCTCAATGCGACATCAGGCAGAGCCTCTCACAGATCTGTACAGATAACAACACCATTCATACTCACTGAATGGATAACGCGTACAAAAGGAAAAATGGCAAGGATAGACCGTCAGAAAAAAGCATGATACCTCCCCTCCTCATTTTTAGTGTAATTAATTTTTTACAAAAAAACAAAGTAAAATACTTGTGATGAAAAACAGACTTCTAAGTACTTGAACAATAATAACTCATTATTACAGTAACCGCATGAGGTTGCGGGTGATTAGTCATTGAGCTTCCACTGGAAACAATGACCGCCATTCGGCAAAAGAGATGGAAGCTCTGGGGCAACGCCTCAGGTACGCGAGGCTTCGCCGCCGCTTTTCCATGGAGACCGTCTGTGCAAGGGCTAACCTTTCACGTCCGACGCTCTACAAAATTGAGAACGGTGACCCGTCGGTTGCCATCGGCTTCTACGTTCTGGTGCTTCGCGTCCTCGGACTGCTTGCGAATTTGTCGTTGATCGCCAAGGAGGACGTGCTGGGCCGTCGTCTGCAGGATGAATCGCTTCCCCAGCGGAGAAGGGCGCCACGTAAAAAAGTAACAAGAGGAGGGATTGATGGCAAAGCACTTCTCGCCACAGTTTTTTTCAAACACATCTAATCTTTTGGAAAAATACTCACTATTATTCTCCCCTCTTCCCCCAAAGCTTGCTCATAACAGTGTTGATATCTTTTTGCGACAGCACCCGGGCGCACTCACCCCAGCGGTCATCTTCACTGTTGATGGTACTGCCCCAAGTGGTCTCAAAAATATTCGAGAGCTGCTTCCGCGTATGAAGGTGAGTCTCTGCAAGTTTGGAATACTCACATACCTTTATTTGCTGTGATCGGAAAGGCAGGAGCTATCGACTCGAACACCGTACATCCATTTTCGATCAACAACAACAAATGTATGGAGGGGGTAAGCGTAGAAAAAAGCAACTATAGCTTCAAAAAGGCGCAGGAAATCATTATAAAATAACGTAACCTTGAAATAAGGCAGAGGTAGTTGCTAATTTCCAAAATTAGCTGATTTTTTATTTCCTACTACAACTGCACAGACCGGACACGTGGTTTACCTTACGACAATCGAATGTGAAACAGGGGGGTAAGTGATGTGAGAACAAGCTCACATAACAAATCGGATATAGAAGGGGGCGCCTCAGAATTCGAAAAAATCTGTACGCTAACAACAAAATGGCACTTTACCTTGTCATATTTTGATTACCGGATTTTAAAATCCAAATTCTGAGGGGATCCCCATGAACGAGAAACTTATTACGTTAGTCATCGCCATTATCGGCACGGCAACTGCATTAGTTGGGTATTCTTATCAAAAGGAATTAGAAAGAACGGCTGAAGTCATTAAGACGAGA
>CAIXCO010000281.1 GCA_903917955.1 uncultured Chlorobiaceae bacterium
ACCTGGGAGCAGATTTTTTACGGGGAATTTGACGGCAAGAGAAAAAAGCGAGTGCTCATCAAGATTATCGGAGAATAAATCCCGTTGGAATATTATACTGGAATTTACTATCAGGGTTGCCATAAATGTTGACACATTCACAGGAATACTCAGCCAAGCGTTTATTGGATGTGATTGATCGAAAGGGTATTGCGGTACTGAGCTGAAGCAGGGGTCGCCTATAAATCGTTCTGAAATATTTTGTAAAACAGTTCGCTTTAGTCGGGTAGAGATGGGCCGCTTCAGAAAAGGGACAATATCGTACGTTTAGGCATATTGTTTTTGTCGGTGTAAAGGTATTATAATATTGTAAAATAATAAAATAACGACATCGCCGCCTTCTATACATTTTTTATGATTCAGTTTCGACTCAATGGTTATTCTGATAAGGTGATATTATTTTTTCGGTATTCAATTTTGGTAAAATTATTATCAAAAATTTAATACAGATAAGCGTTCAACTACAAGTCTTTCCGTAATATCGGGTCGGTATAGCCTGATTTCATAGCGTTCAGTCTTGTTTTACTTCGGCATCAATTCTTGTTGAGCGCTTAGCTGCCCGTTGCAGAATCGAAACATGACAGGAGGAAGGATCGTTTTATCGTTAGCGGACACTTTTGTCCGAATTCTGAAGCGCCCCTAATTGTCTACCGGGATTATGAAAACAAGGAGACTCTTGACGTCTCAAGATTTGGCAAAACAAGAGACGATTTTTACGTCAAGTGTTGGGAAATACCAATTTTTTTCCATACTCTCTTCTTCCAGCCTGTCGGTTTTTATTCAATGCTGTCAGAACATAGTTATACACCATCCTGTGAAAGCTGAAAAGAAACGTTGATTTCAGCTTATTAGCCAGACTGACGTCTTGTTGTTTATGTAAATCGGATAATTTGAATCTTATTAATCTAACTGGAACAGTGTATGAGTAAAAAGCATAAGAATACGGAACATCATCAGGACGGTTCAGTCAATCACGCTCCAGCAGTGTTTGCACCGCTTGCATCAGCGACAGCCGAAGGCTCTTCGTCCTACACCCTGAATCTGCTTGATGGAGCCAGTGATGTGGATCGTGGTGATTCGTTGAACGTGACCAATGTCACCTACAGCGTTGACGGTGGATTGGTCAGTAGCACTGCTCCGGCAGGAGTAAGCCTCGGCGGCAGTGTATTGACGGTGAACCCGACCAATGCAGCGTTCGACCACCTTGCAGTCGGCGAGCTTTCCACAATTGTCGCGAACTATACCATATCGGACGGCCATGGCGGAAGGGTGCTGCAGACTCAGACGGTGACGATCACCGGCACGAACGATGCGCCGACATTCGCACCCGGAACTCCCGAATCACTCAATGTCCTTGAGCACCATACGGCGGTAACAATCGTGAATGCTCTTGATGTGGATCATAACGATACGCTTAGTTACAGTATTGTTCAATCGACCGGCACCGATTTTTCCCGGTTTACAATTGACAGCAACGGGGTATTGACCTTTGCTTCTACACCGGACTTTGAGAATCCGCAGGATATTGGTGGCGACAATACCTACGTTGTTGATGTGCAGGTTACCGACAATCATGGCGGCACCGCTCTGCAGACGCTCTCTGTGCATGTGCAGAACATCGACGAACTCCCGCTTCCTTACACCCTGACGGCTGATCCGAATGACTTTGATGATCTGCGGCCAGCTTCCGCTCATACGGGAACAACTGGAAATGACTCCCTGAGCGGCACACCTGTTTATAATACCATTGTTGCCCTGGCTGGTGATGATCGTATCTATGGGTACACAGGTAGTATCGCTCTCTATGGTCAGGCGGGCAATGATACTATCTACAACTACTTCGCTGTGCTGATCTATGGAGGTTCCGGAAACGACACCATCTACAATCAAAACAATGGGGCCATCATCTATGGTGGCAGCGGCAATGATACGATTTCCGGTGCTTTGTCGAGTCAGGATACGATTTATGGCGGGTACGGTGCAGACACGCTTTATGACCGGGGTGGTACAACCACGTTTGGCTACCTCGATATCCGAGATACCGGTGATGTTGTCAATGGCTTTGATGCAGCGAAAAACAAGCTCGATTTCTCTGCAATTGATGCGGATCCGCTCAATGCTGCCGATCAGGCATTTACCCTGGCCAACTCTTCAACCGTTACGGCTCACGGCATCAACTATTTTGATGATGGTGCAGGGAACACAAAAGTCTGGGCAGATACCGATGGCGACAGCGCAACAGTTGAGCTGGAAATTACTCTTGCAGGTATAGCTGCCTCGACCCTGAACGTCAGCAACTTTACGCTGTGACGACGTAACATCGTCATGATCAACCCGTCAATTGCCTGATGTTGTTTCAGGCCCCCGACAGAATGGGAACCGCTTCTGGTTCCCGCTCTGTCAGGAAGACTGTCATTTTGATCTCTAAGGGGTCTGCTCACGAAACGGAAAAAATAGCACGTTAGTGTATCGGTAACGATCTACGTAACTATCAATTTACGTCGACGGGCGGATGCATTTGGATTCACATTACAAGAAAAGGTTTTACCTGGCATCGCAGTGGAAGTTTTTCAGGAAATGATCAAGCAACGGATTGAAGAACGTTTGAAGCTATGCATGCTGGGATTAAATCCTGAAAAAACAAGAATTGTCTACTGTGAGAACTCTAGTCGAACAGAGGGTGGACACTGCAATAGTTTCGATTTTCTGGGATACACCTTTCGTCCGCGATCTGCGCGGAATCAACGCGGCGAGTTCTTTGTCAGCTTCAGTCCCGCGATAAGTCAAAAATCCGCAAAGAAATTGCGGCAGAAAGTAAAGCGAGAGTGGAAGCTTAATACACGTACGCATCTGAGTTTGAATGCGCTGGCTGACTTTATAAATCCAGTGGTTGCCGGTTGGATCAACTATTTTGGGGAATTTTGTAAGTCAGAACTTCACTCTGTCCTTAACCATGTGAGTCTCACATTGGCGAGATGGGCAAGGCGAAAATATAAACATTTACAACGGAGGAAGACAAAAGCAGACGCATGGCTTAAAGGCGTTGCTCAACGGCATCAACCTTAAACTCTTTGCTGTACTTCCTGCGGCTCTCATTGCCATTCTCTGTCATTTCTCATATCTCCTTTTGGTTGAAGATATGACTTCTTACCCTGTCCGCGAAAATATAGCAAGTTCACTGTTTTTGCTCCAGAAGCTCTACAGCAAGAGCATGTAACTCTTTTGAGGTTAGGAGGTTAATGTTTTTCTGCTTTTTTACCATGTAGATGAGCCTCTTGTTTGCACCAAACATAAAATTACCAGATAGAGCCAACTATTCATGATATACTGTAAAACAATTACGCCCATGACTCTTCGACAGGTACATCGCGTCGTCTGCATTTTTCATAAGAGCAAGTTCATTCTGCCCATGTTCAGGGATTATGGCGATGCCGATGCTGCATGAAATAGCAAGGGTATGTTCTTCAATATAAAATGGTTTCTCCAAAGTTCTGCGGATTTTCTCTGCCACGGCTTCAGCGTTCGACAGGGCATCAATCTGCGGCAGCAACACCACAAATTCATCACCTCCCAGACGTGCCAGTGTATCGCTGCTTCTCTGCAGAACTGCGAGCGTACGGTTTGCCACCTCCTTGAGCAGCACATCACCAATCTCGTGGCCGAACGTATCGTTAACAGGCTTGAATTTATCCAAATCGAACATCATCAACGCACCCATTGTTTTGCTTCGCTGACAAAGGGCAATGGTCAGTTTAATCCGATCTGAAAGAAGCCGGCGATTCGGTAGTCCGGTCAAGGGGTCATGCATCGCCAGAATTTCAATAGCATACTTCTGGGCC
>CAIXCO010000282.1 GCA_903917955.1 uncultured Chlorobiaceae bacterium
CAGCCAAACGTCAACGCCTGAAACCATCCGTTTTGCTACACCAAGGTTGTAGTTTTCCAGAAAAATAACTTTGCCGCTGAACTCTGAGCGGCGTGAGTGCTGCACAATCTGGCGGATATAGTCCTTTCCTGCATCGTCATGCGGATGCGCTTTTCCGGCAAAAACAATCTGTAGTGGCCGTGTTTCATGATTGATGATTCTGTTCAGGCGCTCAAGATCCCTGAAAATAAGTGGTGCGCGCTTGTAGGTAGCAAAACGTCTTGCAAAGCCTATGGTCAGCACGTCGGGTGAGAAGGTGTTTTTTGCTGATTTTGAAGTGTCATACTCGGTTTGACACGAATTCAGATGCTGGTGAAAAAGCTGGTTGGCCAGATAGCGGTCGATAAAGTCGCTAAGGTTGCGTTTCAGTATGTAGCGGAGCGACCAGAGCTCGGCATCGGTCACTTTTGCAAGAACCGCTTCAGCGGTTTCCGGTGAGAGCGACATTTCGTCAACGCTGACGGCGAATTTATTCCAGAACAGGGCGGTAGGTCCACAGGTCCAACTGCTGGCGTGCACACCGTTGGTGATATGGCCGATAGGCACCTCATCAACGCTTTTGCCAGCATAGAGGTGCTGCCACATGACGCGTGAAACCTCTCCGTGGAGTTTTGAGACCCCGTTTGCCGAGCGTGAAAGATTCAGTGCAAGCACCGTCATGGTGAAGAGTCCATAAATATTGTTTTTGTCTTCAGAGCCAAGCCTCATCAGGTCATCGAAGTTCATGCCGATTGCTGAAAGGTACTTGTCGAAGGTGTAATGCATCATCTCTCTTGAGAAGCGGTCATGACCTGCCGGAACCGGGGTGTGCGTGGTGAAGACGCAGCGTGAACGGACAGTAGCCATTGCCTCTGTTTCCGAAACTCCTTTTGCAAGCTCTTTGGCAAGCAGCTCAAGGGTCAAAAATGCAGAGTGGCCTTCGTTCATGTGATAGACCGTTGGCTCTGCGCCGAGCTTGTCGAGAAGTTTAACGCCGCCGATACCGAGGAGAATCTCCTGGTTGATACGCATATTCTGGTCACCGCCATAGACTCGGCAGCAGATGTCGCGGTAGTGGGGTTCATTGGCAGCAATGTTGGTGTCGAGCAGATAGAGTGTAGCGCGGCCAACCTTGAGGCGCCATGCCTGTGCAAAAACTTCACTTTGTGCTATATTAACCGAAATAATCATGTCATTGCCGTCAGCATCGGTCACTTTTTCGATGGGAAGGCTCTCCGGGTATTGCAGTGGGTAGTTTTCCGTCTGCCAGCCATCCTGATTGAGGTACTGGCGGAAGTAGCCCTCTTTGTAAAACAGGGTAATGCCTATAAAATTAATGCCAAGGTCACTGGCTGATTTCAGGTGGTCACCGGCAAGAACACCGAGTCCGCCGGAATAAATTCTTACACTTTCATGAATACCGAACTCCGCACTGAAATAGGCAACCGGGTTTTTCACCAGTTCAGCAGCGTTCTTTGCCGCCCAGGTCTCTTTTTCGTTCAGGTAGGCGGTGAAACGAGCATAGACAGACTCTATTTTGTTGCCGTATTCGAACTGACAGCGGGCAACCAGCTCATCATGGGAGATGTGCTGCAAGAGTTCGACCGGGTTGTGATTGTTTCTTTCCCAGAGGAGGGGAGAGAGCTCTTCGAAAAGTTGTTTTGCTTCAGTATCCCATGACCACCAAAGATTTCTTGACAGTTCTTTCAGGGATGTTATTTTATTTTGCATAATTGAACAGGGCAGGTATTTGCTTTGCATCAGCAGGTTGAAAGAAAGGCAGTAATCTCGACGCTGTCCGAGGCAGGTTAGTTAATGCCGGATTGAAAATATAGGGCCAATTTACTGTTTTAGAATTAAAAACCGCAAGCCTAATAAAAATTGATTACAGAGAGCATAAAAATTGCGCATTTATCGGATCTTCATTTTTCCGGACGGCAGGATCG
>CAIXCO010000283.1 GCA_903917955.1 uncultured Chlorobiaceae bacterium
TCAAAAATACGTACAATGAAGGAAAATTGTTTTCCCCTCGCTTTATAACAAATGCACAGTTTACTAGACCAATGCCAAATAAACACCAGATATTTACGATTTTTCGCTCGCGGCAGCAGCCGTTCAGTATAACCCGGAAGCTCTTTGCCCCGATGTTACAGCCTGTAAAATTCTTCGTTGCTCTTGCCGTCACAGCATCAACTTTTTTTCCGCTCTCCCTGCATTCGCAGCAATTTCAGGTTCCGGTAAGCTCATATATTGTCAAGGAGAGCGGCCGTACCACACCCTTGGTGGCAAAGGATATCGAGATGGCGGTCTCTCCTGCGAGCCTGACAAAGATACTTACCTGTATCATGGCGATTGAAAGCGGCAGGCTTGAGGATGATGTTGTGATTACAAAAGAGGCGACAATGGTTGAACCTTCAAAAGCAGGGTTTAACCAGGGGGATCGAATCAAGCTAATCGATCTGGTCAAGGCGGCATTGGTCAACTCAAGCAACGATGCGGCATTTGCCATAGCCATACATCTTTCCGGCAATGTCGATTCGTTTGTCGCAGCCATGAATTACAGGGCGCAGCGGATTGGTATGAGAAATTCAAGATTTACCAATCCGGCAGGTTTTGACAATGGTATTTATGCCGGCAACACCTCTACAGCGAATGATCTTTTGCGTCTTACAGAATATGCTATCAGAAATCCTCTTTTTAACCAGGTCGCGAGGCTTGAGGAGGCTGTTTTTATGGAGCAGACAACCCGCAAGCTCTATTGTCTGAAAACCCACAACAAGCTTCTCGATAAATATCCCTACGCTGTAGGCATCAAAACCGGCTATACCAGCAGGGCAGGCAGGTGCTTGATTGCGAGGGCTGTCAAGGACAATCGCGATATTCTTCTCGTGATGCTGAATGCAAAAACAGACCGATGGAGTGTTGCTTCCGATATTTTTGATACAGCATTTTCAGCAAGTCAGCCAAATCCAGAGTTGTTTGATCGGATATTTCGGGGTGATTCAGGCGCAGCGAGCTTCCTGCTTACAGCTTCCCTGGCAAGGGTTGACAGGAGAGAGCACAGCCGGCTGACGTCAGAACACAGGTCGGTGAAACGCATGATTGCCGGGAACGGCAGAAGATCGAAACATCGTGCCATTGCGGGGTTGAGAAGCAGTGGAAGGTCGAAGAGGCTTATGATTGCCGGAGTGAAAAGTAGCAGGAGTTCGAGCAGAGTTCTCCTTGCTGAGCTGAAACGAGGTCACAGAGTGAAAAGTCATAACGTTGTTTCATCAAAACCAGTCAGAAAAAACAGAAGGAGGGTCGCACTGGCCGCTCCGCAGGTGATTATTAATAAAGGCAGTTTGTCATAATGTAAGCGCTTGGGCAGTAATAAACAGAATTAACCAGGGAGAAAAATGATCAAGCATATCGTTATGTGGCGCCTGAAAGAGGCGGCACATGGCAATGACCGACAAACCAATGCAACTCTCATCAAGGAAAAGTTGACGGCGTTGCGGGGAAGAATTCCCGGTATGACGGCGCTTGAAGTTGGATTTGATTTCAGCAGAACCGACAGTTCATGCGATGTTGTCTTGTATAGTGAATTTGTGGACCGCCAGGCTCTCGAAGCTTATCAGGTAAATGCGGAACATGAAGCATTGAAGCCTTTTATCGGCACTGCGACTATTGAACGCAGGATTGCGGATTATGAGGTGTGATGAACCAAATAAAGAAGCGGAGGGTTTTTCTTCCTTCCGCTTCCTTATGATTTTTTTTTAAGCCTGAACGATGCACTCTGCTGGGCAGACAGCCGCACAGCCTGGCGCGTCAGAGTAGCCTACGCATTCGGTGCAGGTGTTTGCGTCGATCTGGTAGACGTCGTCTCCAGCAGTAATTGCGTTGACTGGACATTCTGGCTCGCAGGCACCGCAGTAGGTGCATTCTTCAGTAATGTAAAGTGCCATAGTGACTTCCTCGCTTAAATGGTTGTTAAAAAAAAGGAAAGAACGATTCGGGTGAATTTTTCTCAATATAGGATTTTTTTTTAGCTCAAAAAAACATCGCACTACTTAGAGCGTTCTTTTGAGCGGTATAACTCCGGGTAGACCTCGCTTAGAGCTGGATGATACAGTCTACTGGACAGATTTCAACGCAGGCCGCCTCGTTATGCCAACCGATGCAGTCAATACAGGTAGATTCATTAATGACATAGGTCTCTTGGCCCGCAGAAATTGCATTGACCGGACATTCAGGTTCACATGCTCCGCAGTAGGTGCACGTATCAGTGATTCGATGTGCCATTTTTACTCTCCCGTTTGAATTATAGAAATCATTTCGTTTTTCAATTCCGCACTTTTTTTCAACTTCAGGCAAGCGGAGATGGAAACTCTCCCTTGTAATCGAAATATGGATTTTCGGAGGAGAGGTAGCGCTGCACATACTCTTTTACACCCTCCTCGATTGGTGTAAGTGTTGCACTGAATCCTGCCTGCCTGAGTTTTGTAATATCCGCACAGGTGTAGTACTGGTACTTGTCACGCAGAGTTTCCGGCATGGGGATGTAGTTGATGACTGCTTGACGGTTGAGTGCCAAGAAGGTCGCTGCAGCAAGGTCGTTGAAGCTTCTCGGCGTGCCGCAGCCTACATTGAAGATTCCTGCTACAGAAGGGTTTTCAAGCATCCATGCCATAATTCTGGTGCAGTCGCTGACGGAGACAAAATCCCTCAACTGTTCACCGTCACGGTAGTCGGGCCGGTGCGACTGAAAGAGATTCAACGATCCTTTTTCGCCGATTTGATGGAACGCCTTGTAGACGACGCTGCTCATATCTCCCTTGTGATACTCGTTCGGGCCGTAGACGTTAAAGAATTTAAGGCCGGCAGCATGGTCGAGGAGATGGTGCTTGAGTGCCCAGCAGTCGAAGAGTTGCTTGGAGTACCCATACATATTCAGTGGACGGAGTGTGGAGAGCTTTTCAATGGCATCACTGTAGCCATTCGATCCATCACCATAAGTAGCTGCGCTCGAAGCATAGATAAGCCTGACTTTATGCTTCATGCAGAACGAGGCAATTTTTTTTGAGTAGCCGAAATTGTTGTCGAGCAGGTGGTCGGCATCAGTTTCTGTTGTTGAACTGTTCGCCCCCATGTGGATGATGGCTGAAATCCCGTCAAACGCGTTTCGTTCAATCAGCTCCGCAAAAAGCTCTATGGAGAGAATATCTGCAAAACGGAGTCCAGACAAATTGCGCCATTTTTCGGTGGCGGTGGATCCGAGATCATCAACGACAATGATATCTTCTTCACCCTTTCGGTTGAGCTCCCAAAGCATGGCACTGCCGATAAATCCTGCACCGCCGGTGATAATGATCATGGAGAAAAAGGTAGAAATTTAAATGGAAGTATATCGAATATAAAAGAGGCGGGCAATAAAACAAAAGAGGTCAGACGTTCAGTGACTGCTGTTCCGCGTTCAAAAGATTGACTCCGGAAAAGAGTCAAACCATGCGGGAGTTAGTTTGTTGCACGGTTTTCCAGCCATCACTCTCTTTGCTTTTTTGCCGCTCTGCATGAGGGTCAGAAAATGTTTTTGGGAAACGTCCCGAGTTCTTTGATCGCAGTATAATCATTTAAGCAAATTACACAATCACCCGACCTCGCAATTGACCGGTAATTGGTTGATGCGAAGAACGATGATTGTGTGTAACTAACTTGCCTTCAAACGCCCCATCTCTGCGAGGTTTGTTGTGGATAAAAGCTTTCTACCCCAGAAGAGCCACAGCCTTATGGTTTCGACCGGTTTGCCCACAATTTCCGAAATCTGGCCATGTTTCATGCCCGATATTTCGCTCAACAGAACGGAGAGCTTGATATCTGCGGCCCACTGCATCAGTGAACCCATAATCTGAGGATGGCTACAGCCTGGCTTTTCGGTTTTACAAAAATCGGTTTTTTGACCAAACCTTGCAACATAGCACTGCCGGAAGGTTTTCAGCAAGAGACCCTCCTCTGTTCCTGTATCGGCAGATAAATAAGTACTGTAGACAAGCTCCTGAGAGAGTTCTTCACTGCCTGTCATCCAGTAGGCAAGAGAATAAAGATCGTCAAGAAGATCAAGAGCTGTTTTTTTTATCTTTTTCATCTCTCCTCCATTATAAGTTGGATTTTTTTTGTCTTGTTTTAATTTATAAAAAAAATGAGGATTGTCCAGATTTTTTTCATTGAATTGTTTGAAAAAGATGTTTTTTAAGGAAAGAGAGTGCAGGTGCCGTTTTTTGCGGTTCATCCTGCTGTTTTGGACGCTTTACCGCAACGAATAGAGAGAAGCAGCATGAAAAAAGAGATAGGGTACCATCTTAATCCCGCATTGAAGAATATTGCGGCATACCGTGTTGAGGGTGGACAGCAGGCAGAGATAAAGCTGAATCAGAACGAAAGTCCTTTTGATGTGCCAATGTGGCTCAAGGAGGAGATTATGGAAGAGTTTATCAAGGAGCCCTGGAACCGCTATCCGGATATTCTTCCCTACCAGGGGATGCATGCCTATGCTGATTTTCTTGGCATATCGCCCGACTCCGTGATGATGAGCAATGGATCGAATGAGATGCTCTATACCATTTTTCTTGCCTGTCTCGGCCCTGGAAGGAAGATATTGATTCCCGACCCCTCGTTTTCGCTTTACGAAAAAATCGCATTGCTCTTGCAGTCGCAGATTGTGACTGTCCCCATGCGTGCGGATCTTGATTTCGATCTGGAGGCGATTGTGCGTACTGCGCAAGATGAGTCTGTTAACTTTATTGTTCTCTCCACGCCGAACAATCCAACCGGCAAATCTCTCTCTTTTGAGGAGATTCGCCTGATTGCACACTCTTCTGCCGCCATCGTGCTGGTTGACGAGGCCTATATTGAATTTTCACGGCAGTGCTCCGTTCTTGAACTGATTGAGGAACTTCCAAATCTGGTTGTGCTTCGCACGATGTCCAAAGCCCTCGCCCTGGCGGGAATTCGTATTGGTTTTGCGATTGCCACTCCACTTTTGATGGCCGAAATTGCCAAACCGAAAATCCCATTTGCGTCGAGCAGGCTTGCGGAGATAACGCTCACAAAGGTGCTTGCGAATTACTCCCTCGTTACCGATGCGGTCTCCTATATTCTTCATGAACGCGAAAGGCTGTATGCAGCACTTCTCGATATTGATGGGGTTGAGCCCTTTTTGAGTGACACCAATTTTTTGATTATTCGGGTCAGTGATGCGCGAGCCCTTTTTCAAAGTCTCCAGAGCGAGGGTATTTTGGTGAGAAATGTTTCCGGTTACCACCTCATGGAGAACTGCCTGAGATTTAATGTTGGCCTCGTTGATGAAAATCAGCGCCTCATTGAAAAACTCAGGTCGCGTTAGGATGCCGCAGTTCAGAAAGTTGCATGGCACAGAGATGAACCGGTTGAGTGCGGAACACTCTTGCTGCTCGGCGAAGCACCCGATTGTTTTGATGCTGCACAATATTCGCAGTATGTGGAATGTTGGTTCAATGTTTCGCACTGCGGATGCCGCAGGGATCGAAAAAATCATTCTTTCCGGCTATACGGCCACTCCTCCGCGCAAAGAGATCGAAAAAACTGCACTGGGAGCCCAGGATACGGTTGCATGGGAGTATCTTTCCGACCCACTGCAGGCTCTTGAACGCATGAAGAGTGACGGAATGAAAATCTGCGGACTTGAAATTGCCGAAGGAAGTCGCCCCTATACAACACTCAATGCTTCTGATTTTCCGATCTGCCTTATCGTGGGCAATGAAGTTGACGGCCTTGAAGAGGAGTTGCTCCAACTCTGTGATGAGGTGCTCGAAATTCCCCAGTATGGCACAAAACATTCATTGAATGTTGCTGTTGCTGCGGGGGTTGTTTTGTTTGAATTGGTGCATATTTATCGAAGAAGTGTGTAACGTTTTGTTTTTTGTATTTGTTTTGTTTACTTGGAGGCTAAATGTTTATAACCGCGTTCTTCGATGCTTCATTACAAGACATACGAGTTGGGTGACCCAAAGGCTCCTTGGGTTGTTTTTGTCCACGGAGCGGGCGGAAGCTCTTCAATATGGTTTCTGCAGATAAAAGAGTTTATTCGCCACTTCAATGTTCTCCTTGTTGATTTGAGGGGACACGGTAAATCAAAAGGTGTTGCTGGTCCCAAGGATAAGCATTATTACGATTTTGAAGATGTTACCCGTGACATTCTTGATGTTCTTGACTCCCTGAAGATTCAGAAAGCGCACTTCATCGGTATCTCCCTTGGTACCATCATTATTCGTAACCTCAGCGAAATCGCTCCAGAAAGGGTGAGTTCCATGATTATGGGCGGGGCCATCATAAGGCTGAACATTCGTGCAAAGGTTCTTGTTGCCGTTGGGAACATGTTCAAGCGGGTTGTGCCTTATATGTGGCTTTATACCTTTTTTGCCTGGATTATCATGCCGAGTGAGCGGCATAAACGCTCAAGGCTCCTTTTTGTCAATGAAGCCAAGAAGGTTGCCCAGAAAGAGTTCATGCGCTGGTATACCCTTACCTATGAAATTACGCCGCTGCTGAAATACTTTGAAGAGAAGGATACGGCTATTCCCACACTCTATCTCATGGGTGAAGAAGACCACATGTTTCTGCCCGCTGTCCGCTATATCATAACAAAACACACCAATTCGTGGCTTGAGGTGATCGGTAATTCCGGTCATGTCTGTAACGTCGACCAGCCTCGTGAGTTCAATGCTCGCGCCATCCTCTTTTTGAAGAAAATGTCAACGCCCACTCCGCTTGAACCTTCGGCGGTACGAATTGCAACCTGTTAACTGACAGGCTTGTTGTAGTGGTTCATGGTATGTTCAATGCCGTTGATTGCGAAATCCAGAGCGGCATCACGGCAGACCGGTAAAATTTTCTCCATCACCCCTCTCTCATTATCACTGAATTTTCCCAGCACAAACGACGAAAAAGAGTTTAAAGGCTGTTCGTCCAATCTGATACCTATCCGCAGCCGTGCATACTCCTCGCTTCCGAGCGATTCGATAATGTGCTTCAGCCCGTTCTGTCCACCTGCCGACCCTTTTGCCCGGAGGCGTATTGAGCCCAAAGGAAGGTTGAGGTCATCGCAAATCACCAGAATGGCATTGCGCTCTATTTTGTAGAAATTCATTGCAGCAACGACCGCATGACCCGAGAGGTTCATATAGGTCATGGGCTTGATGATAATGACCTGCTCCTTGCGGTGGTTGATTTTGGCCGTCAGGTATTTTCCCTTTCCCTTTCCGAATTTTGCTCCGAAAGAGTCGGCTAATGCTTCAACAGCAGAAAAGCCGATGTTGTGCCGTGTCCCGATATATTGTGATTCCGGATTGCCGAGACCCACTATAAGTTTCATAATAAAAAAGAGTAAATCCGGAGAGTGAATCCGAAATTGAGACCAAAGAGTGCAGCGTTGAGTGGATGAATATAGTGTACCGAGTGGTAAAATCTGTAACAACAATATATTTCGCTTTTTAAAAAAAAGAGCTTCTCCAAAAAAGAGTGTGATAGCGTCGGGAAGTTCTTCAAAAGGCATTGAGATTCATGAAAAAAGTTGCAAATTACGACTTCCTGTTCTTGACAGGCACATCCATTCTCATGGTTTTCTTGGTAGTATTTTTTTTCTTGATTTAAAAAAAACAGTGAAAAAAAAAGAACAATGAAAAAACCGTTCAACGTAACATGGCCAGCCAGAGCACTCTCGGTTTTGGGAGCCCTCGGACTCTTGCTGCAGGCTCCGAACACTTATGCAAGCGAAGCTGATTTACTCTTGCCTGATTTACACTCACAGTCCTTTCTTGGCGGAATTCCCGGCGACACACTTCTGATGTGGGGCCTTGTTATCTGCCTTTTCGGTATGATCTTTGGCGTGGTGCAGTACATTGGCATCCGGAAACTTCCCGTTCACAGTGCCATGCGCGAGATCAGCGAACTGATCTACGAAACCTGTAAAACCTACCTTGTAACGCAGGGTAAATTCATTCTTGTTCTCTGGGTTCTTATCGGCGCCATCATTGTCGCCTACTTCGGCTGGCTTCGCCAGATGGAGACCATCAAGGTTATCTCTATTCTTGTTGCAAGTCTTATCGGTATTCTCGGAAGCTACATCGTCGCCTGGTTTGGTATGAGGATCAACACCTTTGCCAACTCAAGGACGGCATTTGCAAGCCTCGGCGGAAAGCCCTTTCCAACCTACGCCATTCCGCTTCGCGCAGGCATGAGCATCGGTATGCTGCTCATCAGCATCGAGCTTTTTGTCATGCTCTGCATTCTGCTCTTTGTGCCAGCCGATTTTGCCGGACCTTGCTTTATCGGCTTTGCCATTGGTGAGTCTCTTGGTGCCTCGGTGCTTCGTATTGCCGGTGGCATTTTTACCAAGATTGCCGACATCGGTTCCGACCTCATGAAGATCGTCTTCAAGATCAAGGAAGATGATGCCCGCAACCCTGGTGTTATTGCCGACTGTGCAGGCGATAACGCTGGTGACTCGGTTGGGCCGACTGCTGACGGTTTTGAAACCTACGGCGTGACCGGTGTAGCCCTCATCTCCTTTATCCTGCTTGCCATCCAGGCTCCTGAGGTGCAGGTCATGCTGCTGGTCTGGATTTTTGCCATGCGTCTTGTCATGATTTTTGCCAGTGCGGCTTCCTACTGGGTCAATGCCGCTTATGCCAAGGCGAAGTACAGTGATGCTACAGAGATGAACTTTGAAAAGCCACTTATCACGCTTGTCTGGCTTACTTCGATTGTCTCCATCATTTTAACCTACATCGCATCATGGTATCTCATCAGCACGCTTGGTGACGGCACCATGTGGTGGAAGCTCGCTTCAATCATCACCTGCGGTACCATTGCCGGTGCGCTGATTCCTGAACTGGTTAACCGCTTTACCTCCACAGAGTGTGCCCACGTCCGCAACGTCGTCCAGTGCACCAAAGAGGGTGGAGCTGCCCTGAACATTCTCGCCGGTCTTGTTGCCGGTAACTTCAGTGCCTACTGGATGGGCCTTGCCATTGTCGGTCTGATGGCTGGAGCCTACGGGTTCAGTACCCTTGGTCTCGGTGCAATGATGCTCGCACCATCCGTTTTTGCTTTCGGT
Source organism: uncultured Chlorobiaceae bacterium (assembly GCA_903917955.1). Lineage (GTDB taxonomy): Bacteria > Bacteroidota > Chlorobiia > Chlorobiales > Chlorobiaceae > Chlorobium. The sequence continues at coordinate 9,140 of CAIXCO010000283.1, forward strand.
CTTGTTGCTTTCGGCTTCCTCAGCATGGGCCCGGTAACCATCGCCGTTGACTCTTACGGTCCGGTTACCGATAACGCTCAGTCGGTCTATGAGCTTTCGCTGATCGAAACCATTCCGAACATCAAACAGAACATCCAGAGTGAGTTCGGTTTTGCACCTGACTTTACCAATGCCAAACGCTACCTTGAAGCCAACGATGGCGCAGGCAACACCTTCAAGGCAACAGCAAAACCGGTGCTTATCGGTACCGCCGTTGTGGGATCGACGACCATGATCTTCTCCATCATCATGATCCTTACCAATGGGCTCGTCAACAACCTCGATAAACTCTCCATCCTTTCGCCTCCGTTCCTGCTCGGTCTTATGATGGGTGGCGCGGTCATCTACTGGTTCACTGGTGCCTCCATCAATGCCGTGACCACCGGCGCCTACTATGCGGTTGAATTTATCAAGAAGAATATCAAGCTTGATGCAGGCGCAGAGAAAGCCTCGATTGAGGACAGCAAGAAGGTTGTGGAAATCTGTACGAAGTTTGCGCAGAAGGGAATGCTCAACATCTTTCTTACCGTCTTCTTTACGACACTTTCCTTTGCCTGTCTCGATTCGTTCTTCTTCATCGGTTACCTGATCTCCATTGCTCTCTTCGGTCTCTACCAGGCGATCTTCATGGCTAATGCCGGTGGCGCGTGGGACAATGCCAAAAAGCTTGTTGAAACCGAACTCAACGCCAAAGGTACCGAGTTGCATGATGCCTCAATTGTCGGTGACACTGTTGGTGATCCTTTCAAGGATACCTCTTCGGTTGCCCTCAACCCGATCATCAAGTTCACCACACTTTTTGGTCTTCTTGCCGTCGAACTTGCCATTGGGCTCGCTCCACAGATTGCACTGACAGCCGCAGCAATCTTCTTTGCGCTGTCGCTGGTCTTTGTACACCGCTCCTTCTTCTCCATGAGAATCAAGGTGGACGAACACTAAACCGCTTGTTTTTTCACCTGGTGCAGTTTTTTACCCCGGGTGCAAGCCAAAGGAGCCGCAGCAATGCGGTTTCTTTGTTTAGGGCTCACTCAATGATGATGCCGTAGCTATCAAGCAAACCTGTCACTCCCGGTATGGAAAATTTCGCCTTTCTCAGACGGTTTGTTTCAGGGTTGATTGAATAGTTGAAAGCCCCCCTGAAATCCGCCGATTCAAGATTGGTGTGAAAAAATATCGCCTGCAGCAGGTCAGAGCCGTCAAACTGCGCACCGCTCAAGTCGGCCTCACTGAAATCAGCCTCCTGCATGTCACAGTTTCGGAAGCGTGTGTTTTTGAGCTTCAATCCGGAAAAAAGCGCAAGCTTCAGGATGCAGGAGTCAAAATCAACCTCCAGCATAAATTTCCGACAATCGCTGAACTGCACGCCAAGCAATTTGCAGTTCACAAATTTGACCTCCTGCAAACTGCTGTTTTTAAGCTTTGCCAGGCTGAAATCGCACCCCTCAAACCGGCAATTGACCATCCTCATACCAGAGAGGTCGGCGCTGTTGAAGTTGCACTGAACGAAGCTGCACTGTTCATAATAACCCTCTTTTTCAAGAGTTTTGACTCCCCGGATCTCTTCCATTGTTTTTTTTATTTAACTAGGCATCTTCTGTTTGAGTCTGCTCAATTTGGAAGAGGATTGCTGGAGGATTCAGCCCGCTTTTTCATTGCGAGGAGTGCCGCAGGGAAATCATGTTTTTGAAAATAGTTGACAACAAACCGGGGTGCAAAAAAGTCCGGTTTTACTTCGGATTTGTAGGTAATAAATGTCCCTTGACCGTGCTGGTACTCTTCCAGAATCCATTCTCCATGATAGACTTTGAAATCGCCGGTTATCTGCTGAAAAGAGAGGTGTTTCAGGTATTCACCATGGATTTTCACCGTTAAATTCACTGTCTTCTGGAAAATAAATATTCTGCTCCTTGCGGTCTGGAAAATCACGGTTTCAACTCCATTGTCCGATATCAAATCACTAACGATGAGCTTTGGTATGTAATTTTTGTGATTACTATAATCAGTCAAAACCTCCCACACCTTTTTTGGTGATGCAGCAATAAAAATACGGCCTGTTACGCCGGTAACCCCATCGTTAAGATCAGACAGCAAAACCACGGGCTCACCGTTGAGAAGTATTGACTGTTCTGCAGAGATGGAATCGTTGACTGTTGGTGTTAAGGCAGAAGAGGTGCTCGGATAGAGAAGCAATGAGCAGGCAACCATCAACATGGTTATTCTTCTACGTATAGTCATTGTATGTCGTATTTGCATAATGTTTTCCGGGGAAGTGTGCAATTGTATCTGTGCAACACTCTTTTTGTTGTTCCCGTTCAGGGTGAGTGCAAAAAAAGAGCAGGATGAAGCTTCTGATATCAAAAGGTAAAAAAAACGTATCTTGCCGGAGGGTTCTCCGAATTATTAAGTGCATTAACGTCACGCAGGAAAATAATTGGACAATTACCTTCAGTATCAGCGTAGTGACTTGCACAGTTGTTTCATCCGCAACTGATCAATTAGTGAAAATGGCTGATGATTTGATGTATTCAATAAAAAATACGACACCTCGTGAATTATTCAGGATATGAAACAAGTCGCTACAGGTAATATTTCTGATGAATCTCCGTCCAAGTCTTTTTCACGCGTTGGAAGCGTGACGGTGATTTTATTTGGCTCACTGGCGCTCGTGGGCTGGATATGTAAAATCGACACCTTGAAGAGCATTCTGCCCGGCTCGGTCACGATGAAGGCGAACACTGCGGTCGGATTTTTACTGGCGGGCGCATCACTTTGGCTGGCGTTGAGCGATCAGACCGATCGGCTCGGTCACCGTTTTGGACAGGCA
>CAIXCO010000284.1 GCA_903917955.1 uncultured Chlorobiaceae bacterium
ATTCAGACGCTCACTCTGCAAAATTTCAGGGGTATTGAGAACGTGAGCCTTCCTCTCCAGTCAGGATTAACAGTTATTGCGGCGGTCAATGGTGGCGGAAAAACAACTACGCTTGATGCACTGGCCATGTTGCTTTCATGGCTGACTGCCCGAACAAAACGTGACTCAGGAAATGGGCGTCATATTGCAGATGCTGATATTAAAAGTGGTACAAAATATTCCGAGTTGGTACTTCAGACTTCTTTTGGCGAGTGGTCAATTGCCAAACTCCGTAAAGGAAAAAATAAAGAGGTAAAAAGCAACATGACTCTTGTCATCAAAACCCCGGGCGCTCTCTACGAGGGATAAGATTTTATTTCAAGGCATAATTTTTGCACAATGCGGTTATAGTAGAAAAGGAAAAAAGCTATGGCAGTGTATTCCTTCCTTGATCTTGCTCAGGAGGTGCTCAAGGAGACCACAAAACCTCTGACATACCAGGAAATCTGGCAAATCGGAAAAGAGAAGGGTTTTAGTGGAAAAATCAGGACATCCGGCAAGACACCCTGGAACAGCCTTGGAGCGCAACTCTATATAGAAGTGCGGGATAATGATAAATCTTCTTTTATCAAAGTTGGTCGACGCCCGACACGTTTTTTTCTGAAAGGACGTGAGCGTGAGCTGCTCCCGGATACCGTGATTACAATTGAGAAAGAAGAGATCTGCCAGAAAGTCAAATCGACGACCTACCACGAGCGGGATCTTCATCCTTTGCTGACCTATTTTGTCTCTACCAACTCCCTGTTCAATCGTGGACGATCAATTTTTACAAAAACAATTTTTCATGAAAAATCACTGCGCTCCGGTTGTAATGAATGGATTCATCCTGACATTGTAGGGTTTTATCTGCCCCTTGACGACTGGCAACCAGATGTCATCGCATTCAATCGACTTTCCGACAACAATTCGCTTCGCCTTTTTTCTTTTGAGTTAAAGAAGAGTCTCACAAAAGCCAATTACAGGGAATCATATTTTCAGGCGGTCTCGAACTCCTCCTGGGCGCATGAGGGGTATCTTGTAGCTATCGATATTCTCCAGGATGACGAGTTTCTTTCTGAACTTCAGCGCCTTGCCTCATCCTTCGGGATTGGTATTATTCAACTTGATCCGCTTGATATTGACAGTTCAAGGGTTCTCTACCCTGCACGCCAAAAGGAGGCGCTTGACTGGGAAACGGTCAATAAACTGTGTGAGCAGAACTCAGACTTTGAGGAGTTCCTTAAAGCGGTCAGGATCGATTTTGAGTCAAAGCGGTTTCACAAAAATGAGTATGATAGTCTTGTCAAGGATATCCGAAGCTATATTCGCGAAAAATTAAAGATTGAACAGGAGTAATTGTTCATAAATGGAGAGAGAGTGTGAAAATTCTGCGGTTAAACATTGAGGGGTTTCGTTCTCTGCGGAATGTAACCTGGAGACCTGGTAATCTCAACGTGATCATTGGGCCTAATGGCACCGGAAAGTCGAATCTGTTGCGTTTTTTGGAGTTGATCTCTCTTTCAGCTCAAGGAAAGCTGGGCAAAAATATTCAGTCTTCAGGCGGAATGGAGCCAATCGTTTGGGATGGTGTTGCCTCATCCATCAGGTTTTCTCTGGAAACATCGGGAGAGGATGGCGTAAAGCAGTATGAGCTTGAATTGGCCAGGCTTGGAAAAGGCAGCTCGTATCGAGTAGAAAACGAGCGGTTAACGCAATCGCAAAGGTTGCAGGATGCTCTGGAATCACCAGCAGTCAAATTGCTGGAAAGAACGGGAAAGCAGGCGGTTATTTTTGGTGAAACAGAGCAAATCTTTTCAACACCGGATGAGTTTCTTTCCGAAGAGGAGAGCCTTCTTTCTGTTGCTTCCGGCCCGTTTACCAATAATCACCTGATTCCACCATTCCAAAAATGGCTCTCATCCATAGCGGTGTATCATGATGTCACGACTGGCAAGGATGCTCCCATTCGCCAGCCAGCAATTGCGAGGATGGAAAAACGGGTTGACCCGAATGGACAAAACCTTATCAGTGTGCTTCATACTCTGTATACGGGTGATCGTGATTTCAAAAAGGATATAAATTCCGCTATGCAGGCTGCCTTTGGTGATGATTTTGAAGAGCTCGTTTTTCCGCCAGCATCGGATCAAAGAATACAAATGCGGATTCGCTGGAAATCACTGAAACGGGAGCAATCGGCGGCTGAACTGTCGGATGGGACGCTCCGTTTTCTTTTTTTAATGACCGTACTGGCGAGCCCATCACCCGCTCCTGTTATTGCCATTGATGAGCCCGAGACCGGACTTCATCCCTCCATGCTTCCCCTGATTGCTGAATATGCAATAGATGCATCAACCAGGTCACAGGTTATTCTGACGACCCATTCGCCCAACTTTTTGAACGCTTTTGCCGGAACCATACCCACAACCACTGTTGCGAAATGGGAAAATGGGGAGACGCAACTGAGAACCATACAGGGGGATGAGCTGAACTACTGGCTCAAGGAGTACTCTCTTGGCTCACTTTTCAAGTCAGGTGAACTGGAGGAGATGGGATGAGATTTATTCTTTTTGTCGAAGGATATACGGAAGACAAGGCCTTGCCCGCATTCTTGAAAAGGTGGCTTGATGCAAGGTTAATGAAGCCTGTCGGGATTCGGGTTGTTCGTTTTGAAGGGTGGCCTGAATTAGTAAAAGATGTGGCCAAAAAGGCGAAGATGCATTTAAATGGACCATGTAAAGAGGCTATCATTGCGGTAATTTCTTTACTTGATCTTTATGGGCCAACTTTTTATCCTGAAACATCAAAAGAGAGTTCCCAGCGTTACGATTGGGCTAAACAATATATGGAACAACTGGTTAGTGAGCAGAAGTTCTTTCAGTTTTTTGCGGTGCATGAAGTTGAAGCATGGCTTTTAAGTGATCCTGAAATATTTCCGCAAAAAGTTAAAAACGCATTTCCCAAAAAGATTGACCGGCC
>CAIXCO010000285.1 GCA_903917955.1 uncultured Chlorobiaceae bacterium
ACATACAACTACCCGCTTTTTGTGAACGAGCAAAACTGTTAATCCACAACTCTGCTGCACAGACTATTAGTTTAAACATTCAGACCTATCAGTTATTTGATCGTCTCGTAAAACGCTTATGAAACTCAACATTTTACGAGAACGTAACCTATTAATTTAATAAGACTTGCAAAGATACCGTTACGTATTTCCTTTCTTAATTTTTCTTTCCCGTTCTATTTTACGAGAACCCACTGAGGAGTAGCCGTGCTACCTTTATTGACAATCACTTGATTCCTGCGAAGCTCTCCCATCAGATTACCTATCTTATACATCCTCTGCTTATCAGTCATCCAATCAGGCAATTTATTCCACAAGAGATCATTAATATCTTTGCGAGTCAATGAACCATGTTCGCCAATCGCTTTACAGATCATATCAAGGTAGTACTGTTTATCAAAAGCCCTATTTTTGCTGTATGATGCTTTTTTACCGATCTTCTGCGCCACCTTTTGAGCGATATAAAAATTTGGCTTGCGCCCTTCGATAAGGGATTTGGCTTTAAGCAGTTTTTCTTCATCGTTACTGAGTGGAAGCTTCTTTTGCACCTTGTCAAGCGCCATGATTTCGCTGAGAGTCAAGTCTCCAGTGCTGGCAAGCAGACGGGCATAGTCCATGTTCAGCACTTTGCCGGTAAGTTTCAATTTTACCCGATTGCTTGACAGCTCATAATCGGGCAAGGGAAAAAAACGGGCTCTCTGCAACAGAAACAACTTCCGGATTCCGCCACCTGCCGTATCCACCATCTTCAGATTGAACATAGCCGTCGCTAAAAAGCGATTCCGGTAATACTCCTCCGGTGCGTATTCCATCACTACACGCTGCACATCGCCAGGCACAAAACTCCCGAGGTTGGTAAAGGTCAGCGTCTCGTCTCCCTCAATCACATTGATGCGCCCAGCCAGGGAATAATCCTGATGGGCAAGGCAATTATTTACAGCCTCACGAATTGCATAAGGCTCATATTGATCAATCTCTTCAGGAAAGAGCGTACCTTCAGGGAGATAGCGGTATTTCAGATTGCGGATTTTGGCATAGACCTTGTCAACAGCAAGCAACATCGGCAACCCGAACAAGGCATAGTCACGGTCATTGCCTTGATGATCTTTGAGTAACCAGCGGATTTTAACATCAGCGGGCGATAAAAAATGTTCAGCTTCATTGTTGCCCAGCAATATCAGGGCAGTACGGGTTAACTTACCTTTGATGGATAATTTGGCCTTGTTCAAAAAGGTCGCATTGTCCCACGCGTCAACGTCAACCGCTTTATCAAGGAATTTGCTCTTAAAATTGTTGCGAGCGACCCGGAGAGCCTCGTCGTCCAGATCATCCAGCCCTGCATCAGGCACTATTGCTGCACTCCAATCCTCCTGAGTCGCCTGTGCACGGATGCGTTCGATCTCTTCCAGATTGAGTGACGAGAGTGACTCACTTTCACGTCCATAATAGTGCCCATCAAACGAAATCGGCAATCCCTTTGGTGCCGCAGGAATTTCAAACAAAAGTACTCGACCATCGCGATGGAGCACTTCATGAATGTTGATAAACGTAATACGGCTGGTGGTTTTATCGGCAATCCCCTTTTTCAATCGGTCAAGATAGTGACGCTCACGGCAATAGTTTGAGCCAACAACCTGCCGCTGATTATTAACGCCGAGCACCAGCCAGGCTACTGAGTGATGATTCAGATTGGCCTCATTACTCAGGGCAGAAAAATATTTCCCGAGATGGGAAAAATCGTAGCTGTTTTTAGCCTCCTTGAATTCTACCACCTCGCTCTCGGCAGTTAACGCAAGCAATGCGTCAAGTTTGGACGCAGAATCAAGATGCTGAATGTTCATAATGCGACCCTTGCTTCTTCTTTCAGAAATTCATGTACCATGGTAAGGAGAGGATCTGAAACATTACCCTGTGACAGCCTTGTTCGTTGTTGAAACTTCGGAAGTCATTTCTCGTTCAAGAATATAACTCAACCGTTACTATTACCGCAGTGCGGGCGCTCCGTTTTACCGATTACCCTCAAAACAGCATGACCGATTGCGCTGGAACCGAATCCCGCATTTGTTGAATAGAGAAAGGGTTGGCAGAAGAGCCTGTCAATGAACGGAAGCTCAAACGCCGACAAACTTGAGACTTGAAGATGAGTTTGCAGCTCTCCGGGCACTTTTGCATGCCCGAAAGCAAGCGGGCCTTACCCAAGCTGAA
>CAIXCO010000286.1 GCA_903917955.1 uncultured Chlorobiaceae bacterium
AAGGTATGCAGGGGATCAATATCCTCTATCGCAAAATAACTCCCTCTCGAAAGCGCAGGTGCCACGGATGCCTTGCATTCAATGGCAATAAGCGTTCCTGAAAGTTTGAGCAGAATGTCGATCTCTGTTCCATTGGAGGTTCTGTAAAATGAGAGCTCTGCACGCGGAAAGAGCCCTTTGAGATTGGCAATTACCATACTCTCCCATAATGAGCCGAAAACTGGATGGCTGGCAAGCTGGTTAAAATCGCTCAATCCAAGCAGCGCAGCAATGATATCGGTGTCAGTAATATAGACTTTGGGCGTTTTGACCAGACGTTGTAAGTATGCAGATTGAATAGTTTGTTTTCAATTTACATACTTGTTTTCCGAAAAAGCAAAAATTTTGCAACGTATACACAATGCTCGTGCAAGGTAAATGAGCGGCAATAGTGTGGCGTGTCAAGTGTTTTTTTGATAACTTCCGTAGTCTTCAGCTTTATTCCTCTTTGAATCAACCACATCCTCTGGAGGTGCTTGCCATGAACAATTTCTACCGCTCGATTTTTACCGGTGTGTTCTTCCTGTTCTCTGCCGGGAGTGCATTGGCCGACAACAACAACTTCAACAGCCTCCTCTGGATGCAGTCGTCGGCGGAATACAAGGCCAACACGACACAGGCTTACAATACGGCTTTGCGGAACATCGACGCAGCACTTGTCGATCGTACGTGGACGGCAGCCAAAGAGCAGGTTGGCGACTGTTCATCATTACCGCCTGCTATTGTCATGGATATCGACGAAACGGTTCTCGATAATTCCCCGTATATGGGAAAAGTGGTTCTTGAAAATGGCGAATGGAATGCAGTGACCTGGAATGAGTGGGTCGCCTTGCAATCTGCTGCGGCTGTTCCCGGGGCGGTCCAATTTATCAAAGCAATAAGAGAAAAAAATGTCAAGGTCATCTTTATCTCTAACAGGGAGAGCCGGAAAGGGAGTTGTTCGGGATCGGGATATTCGCAGGAGGCCGGTACGATAGAAAATCTTGCGAAAGTCGGTGTGGCAGGCGTTCTGCCTGAAGACATTTTGTTACTCGGAGAGGAGGAGGGCTGGACTTCCGAGAAGAAGAGCAGGAGGGAATTCGTCTCGAAAAAGTACCGGATCGTGATGTTGTTCGGTGACGACCTTGGTGATTTTCTGCCGGATGTGAAATCAAATATCACTCCCCAGGAGCGTGATCGCCTGGTCGGTGAAAACAAAAATAACTGGGGGGAAAAATGGTTTATGCTGCCAAACCCCACCTACGGATCTTGGAACAACATTTTGCGTGATCCTAAGTCGCAGTATATCATCAAATTCTAAGCTCTATGCTCGTCGATGCGTCAGGAGGCATGACGGACGATATTCACGGGTACGATCCGATATGGGCCGTGATGGTTGAACGGCGTCGGTAGCGCGAGCTATGGGCGGAACGGCCTGACGAGCAGGGCGAAGAGTCGTTGCTTGTCGGAATCGCTTTCATGGTCGAGACCGAGTCGGAGGTCGTCGAGATTGTCTCTCATCAGGAAACTGCCGAAAAGTCGATCCCAGACGGAGAGCATGCTGCCGTAGTTTGAGTCGTGTTCGCTTCTGAGCCTTGAGTGATGCAGGCGGTGCATCATGGGGGAGGGGATGATGAGCCTGGCCAGACGATCAAGGGCGGGTGGAATGGAGACGTTGCTGTGATGGAATTCGATGACTGGTGTCATGAAAAGCGAGTAGAGCAGCAGGTGTTCGATACCGGCACCGATCATCATGACGAGGGGAATACGCAGCAGTTCCGAGATCAGGATCTCCAGGTAATGGAACCGCCAACTGGTGGTGACATCGAGCGTGGCGTCGCTGTGGTGTACGGAGTGGAATCTCCAGAGAAATGCCATTTCATGGTTGAGACGATGCCAGACGTACATCCACAGGTCGATGAGTAGAATAATCAGGATGGCTTCGAGAGCGGGGGGAAGGGTCAGCATCCCGATTCCCGCCCAAGCGGTTTTCGACCAGGCGAGCATGAATGCCATGAGTATGCTCGAGGGGAGCAGGATCAGCAGGTTAAGAGCGGCCATCGACAGGTTGAGCTTTGCATGGAGGCTGCGGCGCTTTTGCTCCGAGAAAAAGGGGTTAAGGCCTTCGAGGATCCAGAGCAACATTCCTGCGGCAATGGTGGTGCCGTACGACAATATGCGGAGGTCGATGGAAAAAAAGATTTCCGCCATGCTGTTCAGGAAGAACCGATTGAGTGAATGGTCATTATCTGTTGTATTGGTCGATCGTTCTTATGTCCGGGCCATTTGCGTTACGGCTTCAATGTTTTCTACTTGATTATTTTGCATCAGGATTGAGAACTTTGTTTTACGGCTTTACATCCCTGGCGACCCTCATCCGCACTATTTTTGTGGGATTGGTAACAGCGCCATTGTTGTATTCCGAACCGGCCTTGATTTTGTCCACAAATTCCATTCCGGAGACGACACGCCCCCAAACCGTGTATTTCCCGTCGAGAAATGGCGCTGGTGCGAAGCAGATAAAAAACTGACTGTCGCCACTGTCGGGGTCAGAGGCACGTGCCATGGAGAGGGTGCCCCGGACGTGCGGCTCACGCGAAAATTCAGATTGAAGCTGTTGGCCGGAACCGCCGGAACCGTCGCCAAGCGGGTCGCCGGTCTGGGCCATAAAGCCCGGTATAACACGGTGGAAGGAGAGTCCGTCATAAAAACCTTTGCGGGTCAACTCTTTGATGCGCGACACATGGCGGGGGGCAAGAGTTGG
>CAIXCO010000287.1 GCA_903917955.1 uncultured Chlorobiaceae bacterium
CACCCATGAATGGTGTGCAGAAGGCATTGAACCAGCAATCGACAAACTGAAAAAGATTGAAACAAGCAACTTTCCCTGGTGGATGGAGCAGATTAGAAACAATCACATCATTCATCTTCCCCGAATCACCGATATGGAGAAAGAAGCATCGGCGGAAAAAGAGATCCTTGAATCGCAGAATATAAAATCACTGATTGTCATTCCACTTGTCGCAGGCTCACTCTCTTTCGGCTATATCGGTTTTGATGCTGTAACACAAGAGCGAGAGTGGCATCCTGAAACTGTTTCCATCCTGAAGCTTGCCGGAGGCATCATTGCCAACGCACTGCAACGCAAGACTATTGAACATTTTATTCAAGCGGAACTTGATCTTGCCATCAAACTCAACCGATCATCCTCTGTCAAGGAAACCCTGGAAACCTGCCTTCAGGCTGCCATTGTTGCCTCCGGGCTGGATTGCGGAGGAATTTATCTGGTCAACCGCCACGATGAAACAATCTCTCTTACCATGCATGAAGGGTTACCGCAATCATTCGTCGATCATTCAGAATTATACAGCTTCGACTCCGAAAATGCCCGACTGATTTTGCAAGGAAAACCAATTTATCACCGCTTTAACGAACTTGGTCTGAAAAACAACACCAGACTCGATACTGAACAACTGAGGGCCATTGCGATTCTCCCGATAACCTATCGCGGAGAGGTTATAGCCTGTCTCAACGTCGCTTCGCACTCGCTGACCCAGGTGCCTGAATTTTCCCGAAAAGGGCTTGAAACCATTACCTCACATATCGGCTCAGCCATCATGCAGGCTCGTCAGGAAGAGGCAATTGCTGAAGCAAAAAGCAACCTTGAATCGCTCTTCGACACCATTGACGACTTGCTCTTCATTGTTAACATGGAGGGTAATGTCATTCACGCAAACGCCGCTGTCGGAAAAAAGCTGGCCTACCCTGCAAAAGCGATCCTCAATAAACATGTACTCGAGTTTCACCCCGAAGAGCAATGGGACAAGGCAAGAGAAAATATTGAAGGGATGCTTGCCGGAACCGAAAGCTCTTGTTTTGTCCCGTTAAAAACCAGTTCCGGAAAACTCATACCTGTCGAAACAAAAATTACAAAGGGACTCTGGAATAACAAGCCTGTCCTGTTCGGAATCAGCCGCGATTTTTCGGAGCGGATACTTTCGGAAAAATCTTTGCGGGAGAGCGAAAAACGGTTCAGGGAGTTGACCGAACTCTTGCCGCTCCCCCTCTTTGAGACTGATGTAAAAGGCGTTGTGACCTATGCCAACGCAAAAAGCTTCGAAGTTTTCGGCTACACACCCGAGATCACCAGCAAAAAAGTCTTTGCCATTAATTTCTGTATTCCCCAGGATACCGAAAAAGCACGACTCCATTTTGAGTCCATAAAAAAAAGGCAGCATGTTTCAGAGGAATACACAGCACTCAGAAAAGATGGAACGACCTTCCCCGCTCAGCTCTATAGTTTGCCGATCATTGAGAAGGGCCTGGTCAGCGGAATTCGAGGGCTCGTCGTTGATCTTACCGAACTGAAAAAAGCGGAAGAGGTACTGAGAAGCAGTGAAGTTCAAAAAAGGATTATCGAGGAGTTTCATGCACTGATCGACAACATTCCGGGAGCGGTTTATCAAACGAGTAAAGAGGGAAAAACCACAATACTTTCGGTCATCAGTGATTTTCTGACTGATTATACCAACGAGGAGTTTGAACGTGAACTCTTTGAAACTGGCAAAATAATTCATCCGGAAGAACGTGATATGGTTTTTGAGTCGAACAAGCATCTGAAATCGTCCAGAACATCACAAAACCTTCTTTACCGCATCATCACAAAAGACGGCTCCGTCAGATGGCTCGAAGATCGAAAAACCTCCGTTTTTTCACCAAGAGGAAAATTCACCGGGATCGACGGTATTCTGTTTGACGTCACAGAACGCATCATGGCACAAAAAGAGCACCAGATGCTCGAAACAAATCTCCGAAGAACACAGCGTCTTGAAACCATCGGTACGCTTGCGGGCGGTATCGCACATGATTTCAATAATATCCTGACACCAATCCTTGGCTATGCTGAAATGGGAGTGCTCAGCGAGGACTCAAATGCGTTCCAGCAAGAATATTTCACTGAAATTTTCAAAGCTGCTGAGCGAGCAAAACATCTTGTTGCACAAATCCTTACCTTCAGCAAGGTACAGGAGAGTTCCCTCGATACGGTCAGTGTTCAGGAGGTTATTGATGAAGCAATGAAACTTCTCCGTCCTTCAATACCATCGACAATCACCATTGAAAAGCGACTCGACAACTCCTGCCGCAGCATACTTGCCGATTCTTCGCAAATCCATCAGGTCATTGTCAATCTCTGCACCAATGCATTCCATGCAATGGAAGAGTCGGGCGGCCTGCTGACGATTCAACTCCAGGAGATCATTGCTGGCAACAGCCTGAAAAAAAAGCTCCCGAAGCTGCATGCAAAGAGCTATGTGAAGCTCAGCATTTCCGATACAGGAACAGGAATGGATGAGAGCACCATAGAGCATATTTTTGAACCATTCTTTACCACCAAAGCCGTCGATAAAGGAAGCGGTCTCGGCCTTTCCGTTGTCCACGGTATTGTCACCAGCTTTAACGGAGAAATTGTTGTTAAGAGCAGTCTAAAAGCCGGAACAACCTTTAATGTCTATCTTCCAGTCGTCGACAAACAAGCTGAAACTACACTACTCGTAACAGAAACCCTTATAAAGGGATCTGGGAGCATTCTCTTTGTTGACGACGAGCCGGCTGTACTCCGAATGATGACAATAATGATTACAAAACTCGGCTTCAAAATCCAGGCAATGATCTCACCCCTGCAAGCTCTTGAACTCTTTCGGCAGAACCCCGAGCGCTTCGACCTTCTCATCACCGACCTGACCATGCCGGAGATGACCGGCATTGAACTTTCCGAAAAGCTGCACGAAACAAAACCGAACCTTCCAGTGATTCTGATGACTGGCTATGAAAAAGATATCAAGCATACCAACTCTCCCTGCGAGTATGGAATCTGCCAATTCCTGAAAAAACCGGTGACCATGACACAAATAGCCACAGCAATCAACGAAACACTTTTTGAAACCCATATCTAACCAGCCACTCTTATGAAAATCCTTGTTATCGACGATGACGCCGCCGTCAGAAAATTTATCAGCATGACACTGCAAAGAAAAAAATACAACGTTATTGAAGCTGAGAATGGCGAAAGCTGTCTCCAGCTTTTGAAAGAGCACCGCGACATTTCCGTGATGATTACCGACCTCATTATGCCTGAAAAGGATGGAATTGAAACCATTATCGAAGTTCGGCAGCAGTTCCCGGCAATAAAAATCATTGCAATTTCCGGTGGCGGAAAAGTAAGCCCGGAAAACTACCTCGTCATAGCCGATGCTCTTGGAGCAAACACCACCCTGAGAAAACCCTTCAGCGGCCAGGAACTGATTCAAGCCATTGAGAATCTGTAACCAAAATCGCCGAGGGGCAACGTGCGGGTGCTGAATACTCTATTCTGGAAGCAAATCATAGCAGCGTTCAAGAGTTGACTGCACCTCTTCACGCTCATTGATCACTTCAAAGGTTTTGTTTTTAGCCTTTTCAACCCAGAGAGAGCACACAAGAAGCTCTGCAACATCCGAGCGGTTGATCCAGCCGCTCCACAACCTGTCGCCACTTTCAACATGAAGCTTATGGAGCAGAGGTTCTCCATTCTTCAACCCGCCAGGCCTGACGATGGTAAATGAGAGTGCCAGCGATGAAAACACCTGCCTCAGATGCTCCTCAGCTTCCCATTTTTTCAGCAATACAGCTCCAAAAAGATTCAACGGATGATACCACCGTGTAACCCCAAGTGAACTGACAAGCCCGAAATGCCTCACCCCCGCTTTGGCTGCCTCATCAACAAGCCGCTTCACCCCATCCCGATCAACATCGGCTGGCGAAGACTCTCCTGAGTATGAGCTGGAACCAATCGCAGAAAGAACTGCGTCACACCCCCGTACCGCAAGAGCAATATCCTCACTGCTTTGTATCCTGCCAGTCACAATTTCAACGCTCCCACCAAAGAGAGTGAACGCCTTATCGGCCTGCCTTGAAAAAACTCTTACTGCTATACCGTAATGGAGTAAACGCTTCACCACCCACTGCCCTGTCCTGCCCGTCGCACCGACCACAAGAACCTTTCCTGCATAAACCCCTTTACTCTTTATCATACACACCCCGGAAAAATTAAAAACAACTTATTTTTTAATAATACATTACCATATAAACCAGTTCTGAGCACAAGAAAGTTTCTTTCCAGAGCTGAATTTTCATTACTTTTTGAGAATGAAAATTTACCGAGTAAAGTGTCAAAAGAGAGTTTGCGGGTCAACAATCATCAACAACGTCATGAAACAGATAGAGCACAAGGTAGTCGCCCTTTTTCTTGGTTTGGCACTCTCAACCTGCCAGACGGCATTCGCATACGATCCAGAAGCGCTCAGCACGTTGAAAAAAAATGTTTTAGAATGGAATTCCATGCGCGTTGCTAAACCCGGAGAAACATTCGACCTCGAAGAGGCGGAACTTGAAGATGCCAACCTGACAGGAGCTGACCTCAGCACAACGGTTTTAATCAGTGCGGAGCTCAGCGGTTCCACGCTCGACCAGGCTGACCTGAAAGGAGCAAACCTTACGATGGCTTTAATCAAAAAAGCCAATCTCAAAAAAACTGACCTGTCAGGCGCCTGCCTTGTCAAAGCAAATCTTCATGGATCATTCATGAAAGGAGCAAAATTTACAGGAGCAGACCTTCAAGAGGCCAATCTGCGGTGGGCAGTGGCTGAAAATGCAGACTTTTCGAAAGCAAACCTGAACAACGCCACTCTTTTCGAAGCAAATCTTGCGGGCGCCAACCTGTGTGGAGCCAACCTGTTGGGGGCCTTCTTTATTCAACAAGCAAATCTCAACGGAGCAACACTCTCAAACAATACCATCCTGCCATCAGGTGAAAAAGCTACCTCTCAATGGAGTACACTGCACAACGCACAATTTGTCAGGGAAGCCGAAAGCGGGCCAACAAGCTATACACCACCTCTTCCTGCAGGAGTTTCTGTGCATGAAAAGAGCAGCGCAACCCTCAATGAGAGAGCCACTGGAAAACCCATAATCGACAAAAAAAAGCAAAAGAAAATTTCCGGCAAATCGAATTTTGAAAATGGCTCCCTCAACAATGCCGACATGGCCGGAGCAGATCTCCGCAATGCCAATTTTCATAGAGCAGACCTGAAATCTGCACGTTTGCGGGGCGCAAACCTCCAGAGTGCAAACCTCGACCGAGCATTTCTCAAAGGTGCCGATCTCAGCAAGAGCAATCTCTCTAATGCCCTTCTCTACAGGGCAACGCTTAGCGATGCAAACCTGAGTGATGCAAATCTTGAAAAAGCCTCCCTCTTTGAGGCTGATCTTGAAGGGGCAGACTTGACCGGAGCAAACCTGAAAGAGGCCAACATCACTGATGCCAATTTTAATAACGCAATCCTCTCGTCACGAACCATTCTCCCGTCAGGACAACAGGCCACATCAAGTTGGGCAACCCTTAGAGGAGCTAAATTCAGGGATTGAAGCAGAAGTAACCCTCGGAGGATGGAATTTGCAGCTCACGCTACGCCTTGCGACCCGGCACTCGGGCCAGACCGTTCACAACACTTCGTTCAAACAGAGAAAGCGCTTACGATAGAAGAGGTGCTGAAAGGGATGAGCTTTGGTAATATTGGGATCGCTGGCCTGGAGCTTGTTTTTTTTGCCTGTCCTGGTAACCACATCCAAAGTTCCGTCATCATTGACCTTGTCGACTGTCCAAAATTTGTCGACCACATAATGATAGGCCTCCCCGTGCTCAAGAGGATAAACCTGCTTCGCTCTCGGACCCGGATGGAATGAGCTTTTCCGCTTGTGATAGATAATCTTGTCTCCAACTCTGAACTGTATCATCCCCTTCCCTTTCCGGTTGCATCACCAGACGTTATAATTTACTTTTACCTATCACAATTAGTACGCACAAGATACAAACAAAGATAAAACGAACAAATTATTTCAGGGATCGCCCCACTCAAAGTCCCTTACCTCCAAAGCACAACAGCATATCAAACCAAAAAAGTGCACAAAATCGGCTAACTGCCTGACCGTCTCAAAATCATGGTATACTCTCTCAAATCAGACATCGACCGGCATTTTATATAGAGACACCACTCTACAGCCATATACGTGCCTTCACCGTCTTTAAATCTCGAATGAAACGTCACAATATCATCCTCCTGCCACTGTCGCTGTAATGTACTCTTCACAAGCGCATAATCATCGAGATGTATCAGGGAGTCCAGTCTCGCCCCTGACAAGGCATTGGGTTCATACCCCAAAAAAGTTTCAAGCGATCCCGTCATATCAACGAAGTGCTCCGAAGGGTCAATAAATGCGTAAGCCTCAATGACCGGCTTGTACCTCTCTGCGCCACTGTCAACATTCAGATGTACCTGGCGAAACAAGTTGTCGATATCCATACGGGAGCGAGAAAATGCCATAGCATTACCAAGCGAAGCCAACGGAGAATCTTTCAACTGACCACTCTGCAACCACTGTATATCCGCACCGTCGTTTTTGAGCCTCTCAAGCATTTTTTTGCCGGGACGGCATTTTCCCTGAAGATAGGGTGTCATCTGCGCCGGGTATTTTATCCCGACGGTTTTGCAAAACGAATTGATTGAGCCATGCTTTTGCAAAATATACTCCCTGAGCCTTTGACTGAATCCAGTATTTGACGGCATAGAAAAGTGCAGTTCGTTGATCATTAACAATGACATTCAAGAAAAAACAAATCACTCATGAATTCACAAGCTACAGACTACCACGTAAATATATATAGTACATATACGACTGTTTTGCAACACATAAAACCCGACGCAGCAGCCTGCACATCTTGTTTGTGCCATTATCAGAGACGCCCTTTTCGTGAAATGTTGAGCAGCACGCTTGCAACCACAGGAACAACAAAAATGGCTACCGTCACTCCAGAGGTAACGATATCACCATTTGAACCCTCCATAAACCTGATAAAGGCAATTTCAGGATAAAAATGCTCCACCGCAGAGAGTGACAGTTTGAGCCCAAGCAAACCGATGACCATAAATGCGCACGTTTCAAGAAACGGATAGCGCTCCATCAGCCCTACAAACCCTTGGGCAACAAAACGCATTGCGAGAATTCCAATAAAAACCCCGATACAGATCAGCACCAGATTATCGGTAAAAGCCACCGCAGCAAAAATATTGTCTATCGAAAAGGCAAGATCCATCATTTCGATAAGAAAAACGGTCGACCAGAAAACCCCCAACGGCCCTGATACCTTCCTGTACAACCAGTTACTCTGCTTGTCAAAATAATCGTCCTCCTTTTGAGGAGTCTTTCTACCCTTCAGCCAGGACCAAACGAGGTAGAGGAGATAAAGTCCACCAATCGGCTTCAGCCACCAGATTTGCACCAGAAAAGAGGCAAAAAAAAGACACAGTCCCCGAAAGAAATAAGCCCCTATAATTCCATACTTTAAAGCCGCCGCCCGTTGTTTCGGTGGCAAATCCATAACCATGGTAGCCAGCACCGCCGCATTATCGACAGAGAGAAGAGTTTCGATAATGATCAAATTGCCAATAATCAGCAATGACGGCAGAGGATTATTGGCAATTTGCTGCAACAGATCAAACATCCATCACCTCCCTGCTGGCTGGACTCATAACAACTGCACCATCGCTCATATCTGCACCAGAACCCCTATCTCAATCACCTGACCAGAGGGGAGATCGTAGTATGCCGTTGCACTGAGAGCATTACGAGACATCAAGGCAAAAAGTTTTTTGCGCCACAAAATCATTTTCGACTTCAGCCCGGCAACAATTTTCTCCCGACTCAGGAAAAAGCTGATCGCCTCGGGCCTGAAATGGAGCCCCTGATGATTTGCAAGAGCTATGACCTGGCGGATATTGGGATATTCGAGAAATCCGTACCGGGCAACAACCTTAAAAAAGCCATCACCGAGTTTGGTCACCTCCACCTTCTGACTGTTAGGAACCCTTGGCACCCGCTCCGTGCTGAAATGAAAGAGAGCCACCTCCGAATGCATGACTTTGTTATGG
>CAIXCO010000288.1 GCA_903917955.1 uncultured Chlorobiaceae bacterium
ATATACATTCCCGTTACAAAAAGAACCACCATGCACAGGGCATTAATCCAGTGATACAGCCTCACCGGCAGCCTCCAGACATAGATCTCTTCAATTATTCTCCCCATGACACAGCTCCGTTTAGACGATTGTAACCGAGGTAATCTCCTTGCCATTCATATCAAAAAGATGAGAGGCACAGGCAAGACACGGATCGAATGAGTGCACCGTTCTGAGAATCTCAAGCGGCTGTTCAGGATTGATCATCGGAGTTCCCTTCAGCGCCGACTCATAAGCGCCTGAATTGCCATTGACATCGCGTGGAGAGGCATTCCAGGTGGAGGGCACAACAATCTGATACTCCTTGATCTTCTGCTCCTTGATGTGAATCCAGTGACCGAGCGAACCGCGGGGAGCTTCAGTGTAACCGAATCCCTTGCACTCCTCTGGCCAGGTTGAGGGCTCCCATCGATCACTGTTGAAGGTACGAAGGTCACCGGTTTTGATATTTGCAATCAGTTGATCGTAGTAATGGCGCATGAACCCTGCGGTCTGCTTGCATTCGATACCCCGGGCCGCAGTACGACCAAGTGTCGAAAAGAGCGCTTCAGGACCGACACCAAGCGTTGAAAGTACCATACCCACCGTATCCTTGATCATCGGGTCACCCTTTGCATAGGCAATCAGCACGCGAGCAAGTGGGCCAACCTCCATCGGGTGGTTTCTCCAGCGAGGTGTTTTCAGCCAACTGTACTTTTTGTCGGTATCAAGATGCTCAAAAGGCGGCTTGGGGCCGGTATACTTGGGGTTGGTCTCACCCTGCCAAGGATGAAGCCCCTTGCCATCTCCCTTGGAGTAAGTATACCAACTGTGACTCACCTCTTCGGTAACCTGCGAAGCATCCCTCGGATCAACGTCAATAACCACGCTGAGATCCTTGTTGAGAATAGCTCCCCTCGGCCAGAGCAGTGTCTTGAAATCATCAAGCGTCGTCTCAGGAAAATCACCATAACTAAGATAGTTACCAAGGCCACCACCGTGCAACCAACCCTTGTAGTATCCGGCAATGGCAAGAAGATCGGGAATATAGACCTGGTCGATAAAGGTATTGGTCTCATCAATGATTTTCTTGATCATCGACAGACGCTCAATATTGATTGCCGTGTCACTATTCGGATCAATCGCACAGGCCATGCCACCTACCAGATAGTTTGGATGAGGGTTCTTTCCACCAAAAATGGTATGAATCTTGACAATCTCTTTCTGGAAATCAAGAGCCTCAAGATAGTGAGCCACCGCAATAAGATTCACCTCCGGCGGAAGCTTGTAGGCTGGATGGCCCCAATAACCGTTCGAGAAAATGCCAAGCTGGCCACTCTCAACAAAACCAACCAAGCGCTGCTGCAAATCCTTGAAGTAACCAACCGACGATTTTGGCCACGGAGAGATGCTCTGCGCAAGGACGGAAGTCTGTTTCGGATCAGCCTTGAGGGCGCTGACAACATCAACCCAGTCAAAAGCATGGAGATGGTAAAAGTGCACCAGATGATCCTGGGTCACCTGGGTTGCATTCATCAGATTTCTGATGATACGGGCATTGGTTGGAATGGCGATTCCAAGGGCATCCTCGACGCAGCGAACCGATGCAAGGGCATGTACCGTCGTACAGACCCCGCAGATCCGCTCTGTAAAGGCCCATGCATCCCGAGGATCACGTCCTTTGAGGATCACCTCAATACCGCGCCACATCGTGCCGCTGGAGTAGGCATCCTCAATCACATTACTGTCATTCAGCTTCGCCTCTATTCTCAAATGTCCCTCAATACGAGGAATCGGATCAACAACTATTTTTCTGGCCATGAGCTACTCCCTGGGTTATGCATTATCTTTGTTATCATGCTTCTCTGATTTCACCTTTTTAACAGCCGTCACGGCCGCATGAGCGGCAGCACCGGCAGCAGCAGCACCAACGGCAATCATACCAATTTTATCGGCATTGCTGTCACTGCCAAGGAACGGCACTTCGGCAAGCCTCTCATAGAATGGACCCCTGTCCCAGAAATTCGGTTCAGAGCAGCCAATACAGGGATGGCCGGAACCAATAGGGAAACTTGTTCCCCCGTTCCACTGGATCTTTGAGCATGAGTTATAGGTGGTTGGACCTTTACAGCCCATCTTGTAAAGGCACCACCCCTTTCTTGTCGATTCATCATCAAAACTCGGGACAAACATGCCAGCATCAAAAAAGGCACGTCGGTAGCATTTGTCGTGAATTCGAGTTTTGTAGAAGGCTTTTGGACGGCCAAGACGATCGAGTTCAGGCAAGGTGCCGAAGGTATGGAAATGCGCAATGACGCCAGTCATCACCTCCGAAATGGGGGGACAGCCTGGTACCTTGACAATAGGCTTGTTCTTGATAATGTCAGAGACCGGAGCCGCTCCGGTTGGATTGGGGTGAGCATTCTGCACACAACCGAACGAGGCACAGGAGCCCCAGGCGATGATTGCGGCCGCATCAGCCGCAGTCTCCTTCAGGGTATTGAGGAAAGAGTCGCCACCCACCATACAGTAAACACCATCATCTTTTGTTGAGGCGTTTCCTTCAACCGCAAGAATATATTTCCCCTTGTACTCTTTCATGATCCTGTGACGCTGATCCTCAAGCTGAGTGCCTGCGGCCGCGCTGAGAAGGTCGTCATAGTCAAGGGAGATCATGTTGAAGAGCAAGTCTTCGATCGAAGGATGAGAGGAGCGAATAAAGGACTCGGAACAACAGGTACATTCAAGGCCGTGCAGCCATATAACCGGAGTGCGGGGTTTCTTTTCCATGGCCTCAACAATGGAAGGCACCATTGATGGCGAAAGACCAAGGTAGACCGAAGTAAGTGAACAGAACTTCAAAAAGTCCCTGCGGCTTACCCCCCTGGCTTTGAATACATCGGCAAAGGTCTGATTACTTTGCATTATACTATCCTCCCTTTATAAAAATCAGATTATCTGGAAAGCACCCGTGAAGAGATATGAGAAAAAAACGTAAGCCGTCAAAGGAATACATCGGTTAAACTAACAATTGTTTCTTGAAATACCATAAAAAAACCCCGTTTATCCTTGCGGAAAACGGGGTTAAAAAAAATTATGCACCTGAAATGCCAATCACATTATTGCAGGGTAATACCAAACATTGCTGATGAATATTTTGCAAAATCTGAAAGCGGCGTAAAAAAGAGACCAAAATAGAGAGTCAAAATCATCAGAAAAGCCAAAATAATACGGGGTGCCATTCCAAGATTCATGCTCTTTTCATCCGGCTGTTTTGATTCACGGAGGTACATGTTGAGCGGAATCAGCATATAATAGTAAAGCGAGATGACGCTGGTCATGATACCAACCAAAGCGATCCAGATATAAAGGGAACCTTTGGTCAGCAATGCTGAAAAAATCATCAGCTTACCAATAAATCCCACGGTTGGAGGCAGACCAACAAGAGAGATCAGGAAAACGGTCAAAGCAGCACCTGCAAGCGGCATTTTTCGACCAAGGCCACGATAATCATCCAGATTCTCGCTTCCAGTCTTGTTCGAGATGAGAATGACCACATAGAATGCACCAAAGTTCATGATGAAGTAGGAGAGCAGGTAAAAGAGTGTTGCCTGGGTTCCAAACTGATCCATCACAAGAATGCCAAGAAGGAGATAGCCTGCATGAGCAATGGAAGAGTAGGCAAGCAAACGCTTGACGTTTTTTTGCCAGAGCGCCACAACATTACCATAAATCATCGAAGCAACAGAGAGAATCATGAGCAACGACAGCCAATCAATGCCGAGCTTGTCTTCTGGAGGAAGTGCAGCATGTGGAATGGCAACATAGAAAAAGCGCATGAGCAAGGCAAAACCTGCCGCCTTTGAAGCAACTGAGAGATAGGCGGTGACGGGAGTTGGCGATCCCTCATACACATCGGGCGACCAGAAGTGGAATGGCACTGCACCAATCTTGTAGCCGAAACCTGCAAGAACAAGTAGGGTTGCGAGGATCATCACGAGCGAATCAGAACCATGTGCCGCCAATTCAAGGCTGATCTTGATGATATTGGTCTGGGCCGTTATGCCGTAGATGAGTGAAAAGCCATAAAGCATGAGACCTGATGATACGGCACCATAGACCAGATATTTCAGGGCAGCTTCCGATGAGCGGGCATTGCGCTTGAAATAACCGGCAAGAATATAACCGGTAAAACTCACAAGCTCCATCGAAAGGAAGATCATTATCAAATCAGCCGAAGAGGCCATCATGATCATGCCAATAACCATCGCAACAATGAGTGCATAGTACTCACCCATACTTTTCACCTCACGGTCAAACTGCTCATCAGCCATCGTAACGACAACTGCTACAATCGCAGAAAGCACAAAAAAGTATTTAAAGAAGAGGGCAAACTCATCGAGAACATACATCCCGAAAAAGATCTCTCCTGCCGGCAGCCCGTGCTGCTGGTAAATAAAGAAGGTACTGCCCGCAAGCCCGACAAGGGTTGTTATCGCGAGCAGATTGTTTTTGCGCCCTTTCGCAACCAGATCGACAACGATAAGGAGCATAAAAAGCGCGGAGAGATAGATTTCAGGAATAAAAAACCCAACGCTTCCTTGTACACTTGCAATGATACCCTGGATTTCAGCACCTGATGGCAGCTCGAACATAATTCTCTTCGTTTATTCTTTAACCTCTGTCAATTCCATTAAATCACATCTGTGACATCACAACGGGCGAAAGCACCTGAACCAGCTTGTTAATGCTTGAAGTCAACATACCGAGCACGGGCATCGGATAGATGCCAAGGAAAATGGTGATCACAACAAGCGGTACAAGCATGGCAAGTTCACGACCGTCAAGATCAAGCTTTCCTTTCCAGTCATGGAAATGAATATGCTCATGACCATCCTGGCCGACCTCAAGATCGTAGGCAGCATCATCGTTTCTCTTTCCGAGGAACATCCGCTGCAAAGACCAGAGCAGATAGGCTGCACCAAAAACAATACCAAGCACGGAAACCATGGCAATCGGGCGAGTTGTTTCAGAACTGAAGGCGCCGACAAAGACCAGTGCTTCAGAGATAAAGCCACTCAGGCCAGGCAGACCAAGCGATGCAAACCAGGCTATCGTTACAACCGCAGCATAAACTGGCATGTATGAGGCAAGTCCACCGAACTTGTCAATCTGGCGGGTATGTGCACGATCATAAATCACGCCGACAAGAAGGAAGAGCATGGCGGTGATGGTGCCATGGTTGAACATCTGGTAGAGTGCACCAACCATTCCTTCGCTGTTTCCTGCCGAAAGGCCAAGCAGCACATAGCCCATGTGGCTGATGGAAGAGTAGGCAACCATCTTTTTAAGATCCTTCTGTGCCAGCGCACAGAGTGCACCATAAATAATATTGATGGCACCAAAAATACCGATCACATACATTGATTCCCGAAAAATTTCAGGAAAAAGCGGGAAGTTGATACGAATCATGCCATAAGTACCAAGCTTCAAAAGCACACCTGCAAGAATAACCGAGATCGGTGTCGGAGCCTCAACGTGAGCATCAGGAAGCCATGTATGGAAAGGGAACATGGGTACCTTGATGGCAAAACCGACAAAGAGCACAATAAAGGCTATCTGACGCCACAGATGATTTTCAGGAGCGAAAATTGCCCCAGCGACATTAAAGTTAGTCTGGGTTGCCATGGCAACAAGACTGAAGGTATGCAGACCTGTGGCCGGATCAGTCACACTGAAGTAGAGTCCAATCATGACAAGAAGCATGAAGACCGAACCAAACAAGGTGTAAAGGAAGAACTTGATGGCCGCATATTCACGGTTCGGACCACCCCAGATACCGATAAGGAAGTACATCGGAAGAAGCATGATTTCCCAGAAAACGTAGAACAGGAAGAAATCAAGCGCGACAAAACAGCCCATCATCGCCGAAGCAAGCAAATTATAGAGGATAAAATATCCCTTCACCTGTTTCTGGATGGTCCAGCTTGAAAGAACACCGATTGCCGAAACAAGGGCCGTCAGAATTACCATGGTGACAGAGATTCCATCAACACCAAGGAAGTACTCGATATTCAGTGAACCAAACCCGCCAAGATTAAGACTGATCCACGGAAGCTTTTCAACAAACTGGAATGAACCCAGTGCGCTTCCACCCGGTCCAGCAGTAATTCCGGGCAACGAAGGATCGTAACCTCTCCAAATCAGAACCGCCAGCACTCCCTGGGCAAGAGCCGCAAGCAATGAAACAATTCTGATTATCTGCTTTTGCGATGAAGGCACAGCAAGTATTACCAGACCGGCAATAATAGGCAGAAAAACAATTAAACTCAGCATGTTCCGTGTCTGTAAGTTTTCAGATTAAAAGTAAATCCCTTTTAGTAGATCATTCGTGTAAAATAAAAAACAAAGTAGCCGAAGAGCACCAGCATCAGCATGACAACATAAGTCTGAACCTTGCCGGTCTGTAGCTTTTTCAAAACAGCGCCAGTCGTGTTAACCGTGAATGCCGTAAAGTTCACCATGCCATCAACCACATGACGATCAAAACCATCATTGACAAAGGCGAATTTCCTGACCAGAGTGGCCACACCATTCACAATGCCGTCAACAACATTTGTATCGAACCAGGAGAGCATTCGAGCGAGCACCATGGAACCCTTGATAAACGTTGCCTCATAGATTTCATCCCAGTACCACTTGTTGAGTGAAAAGAGGTAGAGCGGACGAATGAGACGCGCAGTTTTTTCAGGATCAATGATTTTGAAGACATAGACCACAAAAGCCATACAAATACCAAGCGCCACCATGATGCTTGAAATATAGATTGCCGTATAGTGTGCTGCATGACCGGCATGAACAATTTCAGCCTGGCGAGGATCCGAGTAGAGATGCCCACCCTTCGCTTCGCCATGAGCAACTGCAACAGGAGCGACCTGTTCTGCGGCGACAAGTGCATCAACTTCAGTAGTGCGTTGAACTCCAGCAAGGTGCGGTGCAACACTGCCCGAAAGAAGTGCTCCCTTCTGGGGGTTGGCTTCACCCACAACGGTTGCAGGGGTAGGAATCATCTTCATAAACCACCCTTTTGCGC
>CAIXCO010000289.1 GCA_903917955.1 uncultured Chlorobiaceae bacterium
ATACTGGCGGATGGGAGTAGTTGAGAAAAACGTAGAGGGGGTGCGGCGTCAGATTCGAAAGATTATTGCGCGATAATTTTTTCAAGGCATCGGCCAGCGTGGCACCCCCTTCAAAGGTTGATACCGCATAAGCATCGGCTTCGTACTCATGTTTGCGTGAGAGTGCCTGCATGACAAGCGAGAGGAACCACTGCACAGGAGTATAGAGCAGCGAAAAAAAGAGCAGACTGCCATAGACGGAGAGATCGTGCATGAAAAACGCATCAAAAAGGGAACGGTTTTTCATGAAAAGGGAGAGAAGAAAAAAGAGTACCCCAAGGTTGAGGAGACTCAAAACCATCGTGATGATGATGTGCTTTTTCTTGAAATGGCCTATTTCGTGAGCGAGCACCGCTACCAGCTCGGAAACAGGATGAGCGGAGATGAGGGTGTCGAACAGGGCTATTCGCTTGCGTTTTCCAAAGCCTGTAAAAAAGGCATTGGCCTTTGCCGAGCGCTTTGATCCGTCAAGAACGTAAATGCCGGTGAGCGGAAAGGCTACCGTTGCGGCATAGTGCATAATCGCGCTCTTCAGCTCACCCTCTTCAAGCGGCACAAATTTGTTGAAGAGGGGCATAATCCAGGTCGGAGCAATGTACTGGAGAGCAAGGGAGACTATCGTAATCCCGGCCCAGGCCCAGAGCCAGGCCATGGAACCAGCAACCTCAAAAAACCAGAGCACTGCGGCAAGCAATGGAGTGCCAAGCAAAAGAGAGAGCGCAAGGGTTTTTACAAGATCAGCCGCAAATAGAGCAGGTGTTGTTTTGTTAAAACCAAATTTCTCCTCAATAACAAAGGTTTTGTAGAGGCTGAAGGGAAGGTCAATCAGCGACTGGAGCAGCAGCAATACTCCGATATAGAGCACACCGCACACAATCGGATGAAAGCCGTACCCCCTCAAAAACTGGTCGAGCAGGTTAAAGCCTCCCGAAAACCAGAAAAGGAGAAGCAGAGAGAGGTCAACCGCTGCGCCGAACAGTGAAAAACGGGTTGAGGTGCGCAGATAGTCGCGTGACTTTCGGTAAGCGGCTTCGTCAAAGAGACCGACAAACTCATCGGGCACTCCAGCATCAGCCGCCTTGAGATTGAGCAGTTCCGAAACCAGTTTGACAAAAAAGGTGATGAGCAGCGTCCAAAAAATAATGGCACCGAAAAGGTTCATAAATAAAAAAGTCTATTTAAAAAAGAGAGTAATCAGAGAGGATTGCCCCTGACCAATTATTTGTCAAGATAACGTTTCTGAAGGTCTGTGTAGGTTTCTATCCGGCGATCACGCAAAAAGGGCCAGTGCGAACGGTAAAAGGCAATACGACTCAGGTCACACGTGGCATGAAGAGTGGCTTCCTGTTGATGCGCGGCCTCCACAATGATCTGGCCAAAGGGATCGCAAACAAAGCTGTTTCCCCAGAACTCCAGCTCACCCTCTGTTCCAACCCTGTTGGCCGCTGCTACAAAAACTCCGTTGGCAATGGCATGACTCTTTTGTATGGTTATCCACGCCTCCTGCTGCGCCCGACGCACTTCCGACGAAGGCTCGCTGGTTGCCCAGCCAATTGCTGTTGGATAAAAGAGAATTTCCGCCCCCTTGAGCGCCGTCAGCCTTGCCGCTTCGGGGTACCATTGATCC
>CAIXCO010000290.1 GCA_903917955.1 uncultured Chlorobiaceae bacterium
AGCAGGAGTTGATTTCAATACGGAAGAGTACGGACGCATCGTCGAAAACGGTTTCAAGGAGACAACCAGAGAGCCTCTTTCCACCTTTTCCATAGATGTCGATACCGCCTCCTACGCCAACGTCCGCCGGTACCTCACGGAAGGGACTGAACCACCGAAAGATGCAATTCGCATCGAGGAGCTGATCAACTACTTCTCCTACAATTACCCCAAGCCAGCAGGAGAAGATCCATTCTCCGTCAACATGGAAGCGGTAACCTGCCCATGGAACAGCGCCCACAACCTGATCTGCATCGGACTGCAAGGGAAAAAAATTGATGTGGCCAAACTTCCGCCAGCCAACCTCGTCTTTCTCCTTGACGTCTCCGGCTCAATGCAGGATCCCCAAAAGCTTCCCCTCCTCAAAGAGGCATTCAAACTCCTCGTCAACCAGATGCGTCGCCAGGATTACGTATCAATCTGCGTCTATGCCGGAGCTGCGGGCTCCATTCTTCCCCCCACAAGCGGAGCTGACAAACAAAAGATCCTTGACACGCTCAACTCGCTGGAGGCTGGTGGTACCACCGCTGGCGGTGAAGGAATCATGCTCGCCTACCAAGAGGCCAAAAAGCATTTCAATCCACACGGCAACAACCGGGTTATTCTGGCCACCGATGGCGACTTCAACATCGGCATATCCGATACCGGATCTTTGGTACGCTTTATCGAAGAGAAGAGAAAAGAGGGCATCTTCCTCTCCGTGCTTGGCTTTGGCTCAGGCAACCTCAAGGACGAACGGATGAGCCAGTTGGCTGAAAAAGGAAACGGGAACTACTCCTATATCGACACCCTTCAGGAGGCAAAAAAAGTACTGGTCACGCAGATGGGTGGAACGCTTTTTACCATAGCAAAAGATGTAAAACTTCAACTTGAGTTCAATCCGCTGAAGGTAAAAGCCTACCGGCTTGTGGGATACGAAAGCCGCTTGCTGAAGAACGAAGATTTTAACGACGACACAAAAGATGCTGGTGAACTGGGCTCAGGGCATACCGTCACCGCCTTCTATGAAATCATTCCGGCAGGATCGAACGAGCAGGTATCGGGAGTGGACGAATTAAAGTACCAGCAAACAACCCTCAACCCGGCCACTGCCAGTTCCGGCGAGCTCCTTACCGTGAAGCTTCGCTACAAACTGCCGAAACTCGATGTGAGCAAACTGCTCTCCGTTCCACTGAGCGGCCCGGTCAAACCCTTCGAAACAGCCTCCGAAAACACCCGTTTTGCCGCAGCCGTCGCAGAATGGGGAACGCTGTTGCGCGACTCTGCATTCAAAGGCCAGGCGAGCTTTGACCAGGTTCTCGATATCGCCAGAAAAGCCAGAGGGCTCGACAAAGAGGGCTACAGAAGCGAATTCATCGGACTGGTGGAGAAGTCGAAAACGATAAAGATGAAGGAGTAGGGTTCTAAAAACCACTAACCCGCTCTACATATTTTACCCTCGGTTGGTCGCCGGGGGTATTTTTATTTCAAGCCGCAAGATCCGTTTCAAGACACTCACCTTAACAGCTCTCAGAATGTTCTTTGTGAAAAAATAAGCTTCCTTTACAAAGCAAAAACAGTTTTCAGCGCATTATCAATTTTTCTCATCTCGTCAGTGGTCAGTTCGCCACGAACATTAACCAATCTGAAACGACGATCTATCGGGCGGGTCTGGAGACAATCTGCTATGGATCGCTTGGTCAGACCATTGATAGTACTCGGCAGAATCTCCACATTGGTATTTATTCGGCATTTCTTTTCACTCCATGCGGTGATGGGTACGACCTGTATCACCGGCACCCGTTCATTGTAAACGTTATTCGTCACAATGACACAAGGCCGAATCTTGCCTGTTTCGGAGCCTTGGGTTGGATCAAGATTGACATCAATGATGAGACCGCGCTTCAAAGTTGTCATTCAGGCCATCCGGTTAAAGCCGTTTCAGTTAACTCCGGTAATTCAGCCTCTTCTTCATACAGTTCGGCATACAGATTCGCCGATTGTTGAAGCTGTTGCAATGCAAGCTGCTCTTCCAGCCGTTGCAAGGCAGCCTGAACCATTGCACTTTTATCTTTGAATCCAAAGCGCTTATAATCATTTAAAAACTCGACCAGAGGAGGCGAGAGACTGAATTTTGCCTGTTGCATAAGAGCTACTTTCTAAGACCCTGAAATACGTCCCAACATTAGGGGAAAGTATAAGAAACTTCTTTCAAGCGTCCAATTTTTACCAATGCTTCAGCAGAGGGCATGCATCCTAAACCATCCCCAATTCGAGTTTGTGCTTTACTTTTTCCCAGCCGGGGCTCACCATGTCGAGGAGTTTGTAAAACTCTGCACTGTGGTCAGGGTGCTTCAAGTGGCAGAGTTCATGGGTTACCACATAATCAATGCACTCCTTTGGCGCTTTGACCAGATTGGTGTTGAGCGTTACCGTACCGTTGCCAGAGAGGCTCCCCCATCGCTTCTGCATTCGCTTCACAGAAATTGCTGGTTTTGAACCGGCAAAGCGGGCAACCCTGGGCCAGCAACGCTCCAGGCTTTCATTGAACTGCTGAGAGGCTTTCGCCAAATACCATCTGCTCAGCAATTTTTTTGCTCCTTCCGGATTGGGCTCGTCGCGCAGGGTGACATGAAAAAAGCCTCTGGATAGCTTGACACTATTTTCATCTCCCTGAACAATTTTCAGGCGATAGTGTTTTCCAAGATAGAGGTGGCTTTCACCATGAACATAACATCGAGCAGGCGTTTTGGGAGTAAACTGCCTGAAATAGTTCTGCTGCTGAAGAATCCATCGCGCTCTCTTGCTGACCTTCTGCTCTATCACCACCATATCCGAGCCTGTCGGTGCCTTTACCACAACAGAGCAATCGGGATGCACCGCCACTTCCAGACTCTTTCTATCGCAATACACAATACCGTAATCAACGATATGAGCACCATAAACCAATTGACAACTTTGCGTCTTCTCCGTCATCGAGCACTCCTGTGTCTTGCCACCTGCAAAACCTTTTCGATGAGTGCGTCCATTTGATCCAGCGACAGCTCAATACCCTGCTCTCGTTTCAACTCATCATAGAGGTAATCGTCAATCTCATTAATCGTCTCTTTCTGGGCATCATCATCATACCAGAACTGAACCTTCTTGTTCTTTTCAAGAATGCGGTGTATTGCAATCGCCGAATTTGCTGTTATAACTTCAAGCGCAGCGTCACTCTTTGATGGCTGTGCACCTCTTCCAGCCAGTTCAACAAAAGGCTGTAACACCCCGTAATAGGCCATAGCATCCTCATTGCCGGCAAGCATATCCGGCACATCATCATGAACCTTGCCAACGACTTTATTCCTGAGTGCAACAACGGTATGCAGGTATTCCAAATCGGATATTCTTTTGGCCCTGAAGGCATCAATAGCCTGCTGCACAAGTGTGGAAAATTTCTCATACCAGGCAGGATCCTCATCCATTTTTTCGGTAATCACTTTCTTGGTAGCATGAGCAATCGTGTCCGCCTTGGATGCGGTGGTTCTACTCGTTTGATAGACCCCTTGCTCCTCTTTAAGTTGATTGAAGAGCTTGTCATCAAAAATATTGACCGGTTCATTGAGCTGAATGACCTCATTGGCCTGAATATGAGTATCCAAAAGCTTCTTGATTTTTGGCTCATAATCCCGGTAATCAATGCTCTCCGCATACCTCAGCTTTACAGCGAGCTTCAGCGCCTGAAATTTTCGCACATCGGCTTTGTAGCGCGACAAGGTTTTTTCATCCGTATCCGACAAAAACTGTTCCGACGAAAGCGCAATAGCCAGGGTTTTTGCAAACTCTGCAAGACAGTTGTAGAACTCCTCTCTCAGCGCATCATCGGCAAGCAAAAGCTCATAAGCCTCTTCATCATAAGAGTGCTTGACCGTTTTAAAGAGATCCCAAACCTCCGAGTAGCGCCCCGGCAATTTTTCAATTTCAGGCACTGGTAACGGATTAGGTTGTTTTTTCCAAGTATTCTTTCCGGACAAAGGTCATCCAGTTTCGGATTTTCGGAAGCTCACAACCAGATAATTCAAGCGGAGATTTCCCCCTTCGAGTCAAGAATTCGGA
>CAIXCO010000291.1 GCA_903917955.1 uncultured Chlorobiaceae bacterium
GACGCGGAAGCGTTCGGCAGTGATGCCGTTTTTTGGTTTGAGGTGGTTTTTGGTTGTGGCTATGAGTCCGAGATAGGGTTCGAAGCGTGCTGTGGCTTCGCCTAAGGTGTAGCCGTTGTCGTAGTCGAGGATGATGAGTTCTGCTCCGGGGAGGGAGTGCTGTGCGTCGCGGTAGCCGTTGCGAAATGGGACGGGGGCGTATTGTCCGGGGGTGCAGACCATGGTTGCGATTCGGTCGGGCAGGGTGGCTTGTTTTTTGAGGATGGCGGTTGAAACCGTACGCCATCCTTTACTTATAAAGATAGTTAGTTAAACTAAACCGCTTATCCTTAACTAACGAACAGGTTGATGTAACGATTAAAGGCGTACACCCGACTCCGCTGTTGACCAGTAATCTCAACAACTATTTGTTTATCTATCAATGTTTTAATCAAAGAATTTGCCGTTGGGGTACTAACATTCAAAGCCTGCTCAAGGTCAGTCGCCTCTATAATAGGCTTACAATACAACAGGTTCAGGGCAAGGCGTGCAGAGGGTGCGCGTTTGCCCATGGTCAGCACTGATTGCTCTACTTCGGTACGGAGGGTCAAAATCTGCCCGAAGACCTCCCGTCCTTTGGTTGCGGTCTGAGCCACTCCATTGAGAAAAAACCGCACCCAATGGATCAGATTATTACTGACTCGAACCTGCGTGAGGGCATCATAATAACTGGAACGGTTGCGCTCAAAGAAATCCGACAGGTAGAGGGATGGTTTGGCCAGCAAGCCCATACTGACCAGGTAAAGAGGAATCATCAGGCGGCCAATACGACCATTACCGTCCAAAAAGGGGTGTATGGTCTCGAACTGGTAGTGGCTAATGGCAAGTCGCACCAGGTGAGGGACAATAATTTCCTGATTATGCCAGAACTTCTCAAGATCCCCCATCAGTTCGGCTACGCTTTCTTGATGTGGAGGAATAAACGTGGCATCAGTTAAACTGGAACCGCCAATCCAATTCTGGCTGACTCGAAATTCACCGGGTTGTTTGTACGCTCCACGAACACCTTGCAACAGAATGGCATGAGTCTGTTTTAACAGCCGATTTGAGAGTGGCAATTCCTGCAGCTTGGCAATGGCAGTGTTGACACCTTCGATATAGTTGCGTACTTCTCGCCAATCGTCGCGCTTTTCCGGAAGAATCTGCTCTTCTGGCAACAGCGCCTCGTTAATACCTGTCTGGGTGCCTTCAATTTTGCTGGAGGTCTGAGCTTCCTTGACCACATGCATTTGAATAAACAGGTCGATATCTGGCACGATCAGCGAAAAGGCGTTTAATTCTCCAAGAGCTCGGGTTGCTTGCTCCAGCAAGACGTTAATCGTTGGATCTTCCCATGTCCATCCGTGGTTGACAGGCAGAGGCTCGAAACTTTTGTATTGATAGCGCTGCTGCCATCGACCGGCCTTGAAGCTCTCAAATTTCATGCGGCAATTGACTTTTCTTCCTCAACAGATACCGTTAACAGACGAATTTACGCATTAAGCGAGGAAATAATGGCGTTTTCTTGTAATTCTTTCCAGGTCAGTGTAGAGTTTTATAACATTGAGGTTGGGCTTCCCTGCTTTGGCACTTCAAATTGAGGTACCTATGTTGCAACGGGAGCTGGATGATGTGTTGGAGGTGGTTGAGGGTGAATTGCGTAGGAGGTCGTGCAATTATTTTAGGG
Organism: uncultured Chlorobiaceae bacterium; assembly: GCA_903917955.1. Lineage (GTDB taxonomy): Bacteria > Bacteroidota > Chlorobiia > Chlorobiales > Chlorobiaceae > Chlorobium. The sequence continues at coordinate 1,706 of CAIXCO010000291.1, forward strand.
ATTCGAACTGAGCAACAGAACTGTTTTGGGGGTATTTTTTTCAATACCGATTTCAAAAGTATTTTATAATAATACTTAAACCATTATTCGAATCCCACCCTCTCCGCCAGAGGATAGTCCAGCACTATCCAAAATAGTCCGAAAAGCCCTGTAAAATCAGGGCTTTTCTTGTTTCCGGGTCTACCCTTCTCCCCTCGGTAGCCCTGAAGTCTCATGAGATATTCCGGAAGCGCATCACCCGGCACCATGCCGCCGTTACGGATCCGAAAGAGTTGGCTCATGCCGTGAGGGATCCGAATGGACGCGACTATAATCAATCGCACATCGTTTATCGATGATCGCCGTCAGATGATGCAGGCTTGGGCTGACGCTTGACGTGATGCCATAGAGTTTGCTGCTGGTAGCAATGTTTGCGAAATGGGGTGGAAAAGCAAAAGGCCCCACACGTGAATGCGGAGCCTTGGTAGTGTCGCCATGCGGGATTGCAATCTCCTTTGCACGGAGGCCTCTTTCGAGGACTTTAATCCGATACCGAAGCAGAGCGGGACAGGAAAAATATAAGACAAGCGGCAGCTTAAAACAACTAAATATTTGCAATCCCTTCGATGATGCATTGCCGGATATCTCTGAACTCTCCTTGACTTACTACGCGAACGTCATACATTCTTGAGTTTTGGGAATCACGGCCAAAGCTTGGCATTGATAAGCGTGAGAATGAAACCGCATACAACATATCGCATTTCACCCAACACAGAGAGGTAAAATACGGTACGGGTAACGAGGGGAATAGCACCAGTTCGTAGTGATATGGCTGAATTGATGTTGGCCGAGTAGTACTGCAGGGCACAACGGTGCAAAGTCCCGGGCGGTCTCGAAATCTGGGAGAAACGACTATCGCAGGTCTTTTCTTGGTCATTTCAGGAGCTTTAAAGTCCTTAAAGTCACAAATTACAATAGTGCCCGGTTCTGGATGATATTTTATAGCTATTCACCTGAGTTTGAATTGATAAGCGCTCAGCATTATACTACAAGTTTAAGCTTTCTTCTGCAAAATCAACACTTGATCTTCTCAAATCTTCTCCAGATAGTCCGACCAGGCAAGCGTCATCTTTCTTCGTTTTTCCAGATGTTTCGATCTCTTGTAAGCCGATCAGGTACCCGGTGCCCGAGCTGCGCCTCGATAGCGTCAGGAAAGAAGTTAAGCGTTTTATGTTGCATCGTTCTTGTCATCGTTCGGAATTAGTGGTAAAAATCGTTTTGACAGCACGTTGCCCGCCTTTACCGATTTTGATTTGTGGCTTCGCATAAGGTGTAGCCGTTGTCGTAGTCGAGGATGATGAGTTCGGCTCCGGGGAGGGAGTGCTGTGCGTCGCGGTAGCCGTTGCGGAATGGGACGGGGGCATATTGAGTAATGTCAAGCTTAAAGCGGGATATGCCAGAGAAATTCCTGATATTTTATGATGCCTGAAATCGGGCGATTTTGAGCTTATTTTTGTTATTTCCCCTGTTACTTTGCGCTAGTAAGTCATTATTTTATATGACTCACTTACAATAACCCGCATAAAACGGCATTAAATACTGACACGTTGTATTGCGTTTTATTTTGGTTTGGCCGATTGTTCTTTCTTTTCAACCTTTTTCTGTACCGACTTGATGCTAAGATATTTTTGAGGTGCTTGGTGATTGCTGGCCGTTTGACGCCAAACAGTTCGGCTATTCTCTCCTGCCCTCTTGGCAACTTGCCGGTACAAAATTTTTGCCATTCATCCCTTTTCGTTATTTTTAACAGACAATTCCCATGGTGTAACAACGTTCCTGAACATAGAAAGGGGTTACTGAATATGAAAGGCAAAATCGCATTAGTTACGGGCGCAAGCCGAGGCATAGGTCGGGCTACGGCTCAACTTTTGGCTGCCGAAGGCGCGGCTGTCGGCGTGAACTATTTCCAGAGTGAAAAGGCGGCGATCGCTGTTGTTGAGGAAATCACGAAGGCAGGCGGCAGGGCACACGCCGTCAGGGCGGATGTGCGCGACGGGGAGCAGGTGCGATTGATGGTTGAAGAGGTTGAAAATAACCTTGGGCCGATCGACATCCTGGTAAGCAACGCTTCGATCGGTTTTCCGGTAAAACCTTTCACGCAATTCTCCTGGAATGAATTTGAAGCGAAGCTTTGCGGCGAGCTGAGGTCGATATTTTTCAGTTGCCAGGCTGTGCTGCCAGGCATGATTGAGAGAAAGTCGGGAAGCATCATCGCCATTTCAAGCACTCTTTCGCGTCACTCATCGCCGGGTTTCATTGCCCACTCCACGGCGAAATCAGGTCTTGATGCCTTTGTCCGTTCTCTTGCGGAAGAGGTTGGCCCCTTTGGCGTTCGCGTCAACGTGGTTGCCCCTGGCCTTACGTTGACCGACGCTACGGCCTGGTTACCCGAGGAACAGAAAGCGATGATGGCGGATATGACCCCCCTGAAGCGGGTTGCCCTGCCGGAAGATATCGCCGGCGCGGTGCTTGCAATTGCTTCCGACCACAGCCGATTCGTGACGGGTTGCTATATCCCGGTTTCGGGAGGGATGCTGATGCTGTGACACTACGTATGCGGCTCGGGCATGAAGGATTGGTTAGCCCGCAGGGTGAACGTTCGACAAGCATGAGGGACAGGGAGATATAAAGCCCGACAGCCACTCCCCGTCCCTCTCAATGCGCTGGTTGGGCGCTTATTTAAATAAATAGAACCAGCCCATATTTCCTTTTAGTTGCCCATCCAGAAGTTCCACAGCGTCCCCGAAGCACTCTGCGCGCCGACAGCGTATATCGACTGGCCGAGATTGCGTCCGTCAACTATCGATGAGGCGCGGTCATAGTGTACCTGAGGATTGCCATTGAGGTGCTGGCTGGGATAGGTGCCGTCGCCACCATGATAAGCTGCGATTTCCTGGAACCACGCAGCGTTGACATCTCCACCCAGCGAGGCAACATAGCCGAAGGCCCAGTTCGTATTGTCGTCTGGATAGAACATAATGGTACGGAAGCCAAGCACGTTGTGTAAACCCTGGAACACACCCCACCAGGCGTTGAACGCGTCGTAGCCATTGCCGCTTCCACCGATCTCGTTGGCGCGGTCGTAGAACGATGGGATAACCTCGCACGACATGATCACCCAGGTGGCGAGCTTGCCGCCAGCCGCCGCGCCAAAGCCAGGATTGCCACCGGTACCGATGTTGGGCACATACCAGAGGTCGCCATAGTTGCTAAGCGTTGTGTTGATAAGCCAGTCACCGTGTGGTACAGTATAGGCCACGTTCACCGCATTCATATAGTACTTCGACGAGGGCCCCACGACTTGCGAAGGCCAGGCTTCATACCACTGGGTACGTGTCGTGCGTGGCGTCCAGCCCGGTACAATCGAATTGAGATAGTTGAGACCGTTGAGGAACGCATACGACATGCTGATGTAGCCATTATCGTTCGGCCAGTCGCGATTGGCGTATTCTCCGAGCGTAATATTGCTCGCCGTCGGTCCGCCGCCAATGCCACCTATGCCGCTGCGCGACAGTTCTGGATTGGAAGTAGTCAGCTTGCCAGGCGTTGGACCCTCCGTTCTCTTCGTCAGATCAGGGATCGGCTCTCGCGGCGTGCTGATCGGGACAAATCCCGAGACGCGAATTGGAGAAATCCGCCTGTTGGACGGCTGCACTGTTGCCTCGAAGTGATAGACGGGCTGAAGAAGCTCCTTGTTATTGTCGTAGTAGGCGATCTCGACTTTGTCTACGACAGCATTAGTGCCCTTCGATATCACCATGGGCTGCAACTGGCGCAAGATCTCACTGCGCACCATCTCAGCCGTGACCGAAGGCTTGACGAGCTCGGCAACACTCGCCATGCTCCAGCGCCGTACCGCCCCGATAATCGCGCCGTCGTTGTTGAGCGTCACGACCGCATGCGAGCCTAAGCCGTAGACCTTGAACCCGCCAGCATAGCGCACCGCTGGTACGATGGTCATCATCTGGGCCGGTTCTCTGCGTGTTTCGCCGAACTTGGCAATCGCACCGGAATTCGTGTTGGCACCGCCAAAAATGACAACAGGTTCGACCAGCCGAAGCTCCGTAGCATCCTTTGGGATGAAGCGTTCATCCATGAAGGCCGCACGTGCCAATCCCGCCGCACGCTCTTTGTCCAAGCCCTTCACCTGTCCCGCGCTCTTTACCACCTCGCCCAGGTTCGGGATGAACTCGGCGTCCCCAGACTTCAGATCGATAAAAGCGCGCAGTCCCTGTTCGTTGTCAGAGCCGCCGCGTGCGACGTAGCTATTCTTGTCGAGCCTCAGTTGCGGTAGCCTGGCCTTATCAAGGTTCTCATTGAGAAAATCGACAGGAGCGCGCGCTGCTGTAAGCTTGTACAGCGGCATGGCGGCGGGCAGCCCAGGGATTTCAACAGTGATACGAATAGGCGGTTGCATGACCAATTGTTCTTGAGGCTGTTTCGCTGACTGGATTTCGACCGTCTTCCCCAACTGAGACGCAATGGGTATTGGTGCCGCCGATGCGGATGGTTGTGATGGCGTGCTAAATCCTACAATAAAGACGGCGAGAACCGCACACATGACTACGGATAGTTTTCTGCACATGACTTGACCTCCTTCTTTTGCAATTATTTAATCGAAAACACTTCAAACGAGTTCGCCAAAAATTTATTCCTTGCACCTCCTTCCCATACGTTGGTCGCCGGGGAGCCAATATTGATTAATGATTTCCGCCTATAAGATTGCATGTTTCTTGATTTCTGCCCTTATAAGACGCCTCAAGAAGTTTTCCTCTCAGTTGCAAATTGTTTCTGGGCGGTACTGTCGAGTTGCGATGATGGCATTTATTTTCCAAAATTATCATGACGCTTTTCGTAACCAGAAAAAACGGAATGTAACTTTGTAATAAGTACTTATACAATAGAGGGGTATCGAAAAGACTACCATTACAATACAAGCCCCTGTACTGGCAGGACAGGAGGGATAAAACCACAGTGTGTCTCTGTAAACCAAACTCAAATGTCAATCAAATCTGTAGATATCTGCAGAATGACATGGGCAGCAATAATTCAGGATGCGCTATGGACTTACAAAGCTATTCTACAAGCCCTTTAAATTTGCTCTCCGCTCCAGGAGTACAAGTTATTTGCATTTTACCAGCTTATATATACAATTTTTATCCTGTTAAATAAAAAAAATAACTCACCAGTCTGTGATTAAGGAAAGCATACCTGAGTGCCGATATTGTTTTTGAGTGAAATTCAATTCACTATAATCAGCAAATGATCAGAAGCGCACACTCATTTCGAAACCCTTCACTATCAATAAGTTGCTCTCCATGAATACCCGATAAAGGCTTGAACGATTATAAATTGTTACAGAAAGGGTTCATGATCACGTTTCCCACTCCGATCCAGCAGAAGATCATCAACAAAATGGTCGATGGTGTGCATCCCCTCGTGCCGCATGACGATGTCGTGCGCAAGCTTTCCGCCAAGGCGCTCATCCTCGTAAGGCGCCAGACTCCACTTCTTCATAACCCACTCACCGGGGCGCTGAAAATAGACGGTGTTCGAAATATCATTCTTCCATGCC
>CAIXCO010000292.1 GCA_903917955.1 uncultured Chlorobiaceae bacterium
CACATTATCCAAAGCCAGTTCGCCAAGATACTCCGACTTGAGCTGTTCGTACTCCTCCTCAAAAATGCGTGCATACTCGCCCTTTTCGTCGGCCTGGCTGTAGTCACGGTACTTCGCTACCTCATCAATGAAAAAGAGCGACAACACTTTGATGCCTTGAGCAAAAAGCAGCTTCTCTTTATCAAGATGGGCCTTGATAGTCTCCCTGATCTGAATGCGACGGATGGTCGATTCGTTAACGTCCCCGGTTGCTTCACCAGCGCTCAAAATATGACCATTACTGAATTCAACGGTATCAGTACGGGCATTGATTTCTGAAATGACAAAGCCTTTATACTGATCGAGCTCGCCAGATATATCAAACAGGTCACGCCCCTTTTCAAGCCGTTTCACAACCCGCTTGATCCCGCTGCCTTGCCTCACCTCCATCTCGATTCGAGCCAACGGTGCACTTTTAGATATTTCGATAGACTCCAGATAGAGATAGCCATTCGTACCTGCAAGCCCCTTTACCGTTATGCCACGAACCGTTATCTTTTTGACCAGCTTCTGGTTATACGCATCCAGTGCATCGAGCCGGTGAACCTTGTTATGATTGATACGATGGGTAGCCGAGTAACGCAGAATCAACAGTGGTTTGAAATCCTGCAAAGAATCGACTGTTTTGTCGCCTCCCATTTTTTGGGGTTCATCAAGTATGAGAATTGGCCTGTTGCTGCTGATAACATCAATCGGTCTGCGCGACTGGAAATCATCAAGACCTACCATTTCAGTCACACCCCGAGCATTCTTTTTGGGAGTACCATAAATACGCCTTGCATCAGACCCTTTTGAATTGAAAGCCTGAATATTGATGATCATAATATTGATGCCTGCATCAGACGAAAAACTTTCGATATGATGTAACTGCTTTGAGTTGTAGATGAAGAATCGAACTTTCTTGCCAAAGCTTTCGGTAAAATGGTCGGCCGTGATCTCCAGTGATTTATAGACCCCTTCACGAATGGCAATACTCGGTACCACAACAATAAACTTGCTCCATCCATAGAGCTTGTTCAACTCAAAGATGGTCTTGATATAACAGTAGGTTTTACCCGTACCGGTCTCCATTTCGATATCAAGGTTTACCCTGCACTTTGCGCTGGAAATCAATACCTCCGATAAAGGAAGGTTCTGGCGCTGCTGAACCTCGCGAATGTTCTCCTTCAGTTGCGACTCGGTCAAAAGAAGATCAGCATTTTTAAACCCGGTGAATTCCAATGGCATAGGCGCCTTGCCAGGGTCGATGGTATAGGTGTTGTGCTGGGAGCTACCCTGCCCGGCAAAACAGTCAACAACGGAATCAACCGCATTGGTTTGATAGGGCTGGACTTTAAACTTGAATTTCATAGACCTTTATCCTTGGAGTTCTTTCTGCATTCATTCTGCATTCGGCACACTGTTTTCATCGAATGATAAGAGCCCTTTCCGGTCAGCCAGACTTGCTTCAATCAGCCTCCGTTCTTTTTCAATTTCCAACCTGAGTTCCTCTTCCGTCGGGAGGAATTTGAGATATTTCGATGCAAAGATCTGTTTGCTTTCGTGCAAAACCGAATATTTGGCGACCGCCTCACTCTTGTCGGAGCAAAGAATCAGGCCGATAGTTGGATTGTCACCTTGCACTTTAAACTGATCTTCAAACAAGCGAACATAGCCATCCATCTGCCCGACATCCTGATGGGTAAGTTTGCCAAGTTTCAGGTCAATCAATAAAAAGCACTTCAAAATGAAGTTGTAGAAGACCAGATCTACATAAAAATCATCGTCGTCAAAGCGGATATGTTTTTGGCGGGCCTCATAATAGGAGGTTTGTATCTGCCGCTCCAGTTGCGTTTTACTCCAGCCACACTCAATGGCTTCCCGCTCATAAAATTCCCGAGCTGCGGGTCTCGATACTCGCATCAGAGCACGATAATGCGACCATGAAAGCCGCGAGGAAAAACCTGAAGGGAATTGGCCACCCGACGGGTGGCTTTTTGGTTGCTCTGCCAATTCAACAACAAACGGGTGCTGAATGAAGAGTCGATCCG
>CAIXCO010000293.1 GCA_903917955.1 uncultured Chlorobiaceae bacterium
CAGCACAGCAAGAACTTCCGTGCCATTTTTTATCTCGTCGTGCAGCAGAAGCTTCTGCTCCTGAAGCTCAGCAAGCCTCACATCGGTCGAAAGCTTGTCAGATTTTGTCAGCAACCCGGCACGATACCCCTTGGCAGCATCATTGCTGTGAGCCTGCATGGTTTTTATAGAGTGTTCGACAGCCTCTATGTTTTTTCGGGCAAGAATGAGCCCGTAATAGACTTTGCTGACCTGGAGCCCAACACTCTCCTCTGTACGAAGGGCCATAAACTCCTGACCTTTTTTGGCCTTTAACGCCATACTCCGGCCTATTGCAGCGTCCGCATTGTAGACCGGCTGCATCACCTGGAGAGAGGTATTGAAATCGTTGATAACATCAGCGTTATTAAGAAGTGCCGGATCAAAATCTGAATTCGTAACACTGTTCTGCTGCAATTTAAAAACCAGCGCAGCCCCGGGATCGTTGGTCACAACAAGCGTCTCCGACAGCGTCACTTTCGGCAGAGATGACTGCCGGGTCTGAACCACCCTCGCCTGAGCCTGATCAACCCTGCTTTTGGCCGCCTTTACCGCATAATTATTTTGACGAGCCATGGTGATGGCATCGGAAAGAGAGAGCCTCATTGTTCTGTCAGCGGTTTTTGCCTGGAGCGGCGAAGCCAGAGCAGCCGCCACACAACAACCAATCAATGCCTTATATATCTTCATATTCTTTTATTGTTTAGAGATGAGCTTCAAAATCTTTTCAACACTTTTCGAATCATCATTACTCACGCACTCCTTGAGGTTGCGGTGCAGTACCAATGAAAACGTGTTGTCCAAAGCAGCCTTTGCCGCCTGAAACTGCGTAATAATCTGGGAGCACTCCTCTTCCCTTTCAATCATCCTGACAAGTCCCTCAACCTGACCGGCAACCCTTTTCAGACGAAGAATCACATCACTCATGTTCCTTTCACTTTTAATCATAAAAATCGAATCCAAGAATGGTTGATACCCATACCCCCTATAGGTATGAAAGATATAAAAAAAAGAGCAACGGCAAGCACTTTTAATTGCAATACCGGGCAAAAGGGAAAAATAAATGCTGGAAAATCAACCCTTTTTTTTCCCACCCTCTACAGCAAGTTCAGCCGCTGTGCAGCAGATATCTGACTGTACCTGGCAAAGCATACTTTCTGTTGCCTGCTGCATGATCTGCGACATAACGGCCTCGCTCATAAACCTCAAAATACCCTCCGGCATAAGGTTCAGGGGAAAAGAGAGTTCAAAATCAAGTGCAATATTGGTATCAAAATAGACTGATGTCCGGCCATCATGCTGATGCAGCAGGCAAATTTCAGAACTTGCCTGACCAACGAAGGTGTGGGGAGAGATCAGTTCAACTTCCGGGTGATCGTGAACCGCCTCCCAGCGAATCCGCCTTCCATCACCGTTGAGATGTGCCCTGTTCTTTACCCTGGAAGCCAACTGCTGGCCATAACTGTCATCAAACGAAAAAACCTCCTCAAGTTGGCGGACAAAAAATACTGCCGTGATCGGATTGTTCCGGGGATCATCCACCTGAAAAATCCACTGAAAAATACCATGGTCCACCAAATACTTGACGTTACTGCAATAAGGATTACACTTCAGCAGCTTTTCATGATCCGAAAAATAGAGAATAGATTCATGGAAACATGAGTCAAGAACCACATGTGCTTTGCTTTTACCAACAACTTCCATTGATGTACGAAAAAAATTAAGGAGCTGAAGTTTAATGAAGAGTCACAAAGCTTTTTAACGCTCATCACAGATTGAGAGTTCCTGATTCACCCTCTCCTCCTCTTTTTGCCGCATCACCTCTCCCAAATTTTCAACCAACGTGCAGGCAACCTTGTTGACCACATTTCCAGCCAAAAAGCCTCCAATGCCAGCAAGCAATATCCGAGGGATTCCACGAACAAAAAACGGAATCCCCAACGGGGAGAGAAGAAATGCCCCGCTGAAAATTGCTGCCGCTGGCTTGACAACTCTTTCTGGTAACAGGTGCTGTTGATTATCAGACATAAAAGTTCCTGGTTTGCACTCTTGACAAGCAGATCATCTCTACTTCATAAACGCATAATCGAAAAAGAATGGAGCATACTGCCTACTCTTTTTTAGCAGATCCATCAATAATTTTATTGAGTGAATTGGATAACATACCGCAAACCATCTCGACCATCTTCAACTGCGAGGTGCCAATATCAACCAGAGAGGTGCAATAGACATTGAAGGCCTCAACGGTATCAA
>CAIXCO010000294.1 GCA_903917955.1 uncultured Chlorobiaceae bacterium
GTGTGTGGATTTGCAGAAAATGCTGATCTGAACGCAGCACTCAATATACAGAGGGCAGGACATGCCCTTTCAGCCTGTCAAGTGAATGGTGCTCCAAGGCCATCAGCGAGCCAGGAACTCGCCGAAGCGATCAGCACCACTGGGTGTCTGACGCAGTAGGAATCCTCGTCCTTTAGGGCGAGGAGGATGTCAAGACTGTGGTAAAATCAAGGCTTCATCAACAGAAGATGTTTTTGCAAAGATCAATCAGAGATGAAGTAGAGAGTGATGTTATTCGTGTCGGCGCCATCACGCATCTCAATCGCGATCAAAAGAATTGGCATCTCAGAACTGGTAAGTTTTGAAAAAGTAAATTCCCCCGTTTGCTTGCGCTTTTGGTGCACCCTATTCTTCAACGAATACGCTCTATTGCAGGCGCTTCCTCGTCATTCCGGCGAACCCATTTAATTTTCTTTCATGGCTCTTGCTTGACTGTATGTTTTCTGAACCTCTAAAAAAAAGAGGTTACCGATCCTCCACCGATCGACTGGGTAGCTGGGGAAATTTGTATCTTTCAGCCAATCACAAGAGCTTTAGTCTCGACAAACAACTGCACGCAACCATACAGAACGTACCGACACTCAATGCCCCTCAAAAAATCCGATCTCTACTCCTCCCTCTGGGCCTCCTGCGATGAATTGCGCGGCGGGATGGATAGCACTACCCTAAACTCACCGAGGCCAAAATCAAAAGGCTGGTAGTAGACGACAAGTGGATGGCAAGCCTCTCAACCGTCGTGCAGGGAGAACTCGACCGCGTATCGCAAACCCTCACCGGTCGCATCCGCTAACTGGCCGAACGCTACGACACACTGCTACAGCAGCTTGTTGATGAGGTGGATGCGCTTGCCGCAAAAGTGGATGGACACTTGAGAACGATGGGGGTAAACTTGTGAGCAAATCTGAACCATCAGAAAAGACAGAAGCCTTCTGACTTCTGTATGGTTATGCTCATATTCTGGCTGGTCTGAAATCGTAACAGCTCATGCAGGTTAGATACAAGGTGTCTGGACAAATATCCTGTTCATGCGGCCAAGCGACACTGCCATGTTCTGCACAAACCTGTTTGCTGAAGTTTGCAAGCAACTGCAAACAGTTGAGCAAAAAGTATAAAAGCATGAATTATTTGCAGTGGATGACTTGCTTGACAATAGTTGGCTATGCGCACAAATTACTTTAGTTATTTCGAATAATATTCGTTAAAATCTTAAGGTGTATGTTTTTTCTGATGCCTGATATTCTCAACCAAAATGGAGATGTGGAAATGAAAAACAAAGTTATAATCCAGAAAGTCAAAGTGTTTACCCTCAGTTTGTTGCTCACGGTCGGTGTTGCTTCTGTGACGGGATATGCTGCTGAACCAATCAGTCTCCCGCAGGAAAAAGTTATTACTTCCGAAAATTCTCAAGTTCTCAGACAATTCAGCAGCCGACTGCAAAATATCGACAGGCAACTTGCCTCAATTGACGCATTGGTTACCCGAATAGAAAGCGCCAAACTTGTAGCGGAAAAAGAAAAGTATGCAGAGGAACTCGATACGGCTTTGTCAGTTTACGCAAAGTCGATGAAGGAGTCCTATGAAACAGCAGTTCAGCAGGCTGGTCTGGCCGCCAATTCTCAGAGCAAGCAAGGTAGCCTCGCACTTCTTAAGCCATTCGAGGATCTTGCCAGCAGACACGAGAGCACTTTGAAACGGCTTGACGGGCGAGCGCAAAACATCATGTCACAGAAGTCCAGTTCCATCTTTGAACCAGCAGAGAACTGGAACGTGGCAAGTGGTTTGATAATGATTGAGAAGATCAGTGATTTCTTTGTTCCTTCTGCTAATGCTGCGATAGCACTCAAAGTTTATTCTGCGTGCCACCAGAATCCACCTGACAATAATGCTTGTGCATTAGCTATTGTAAATGGTACGAAAGAAACAGCCGCAGCCTACAACGCTTTTATTGAATGCTGGAATAGATATGAGAGTGTACGACCAAAATGGTTGAGAGCCTTGAAGAGATTGGGCTGTACTGCACTCTATATTGCAAAACTTGCCTAAACATGTTTGAGTAAAATCAGGGAACAGAGAAAAACAACTCTTCAGTCAGAAATGGGCAAGCAGTTTTATTGCTTGCTCATTTTTTTTCTTTGTAATTCTGCATGTGCAATCATCAATTTCGATTATTGTGACTACCAATCGGGTAACAGCGGCGCATTGCTGCGCCACAGTCCCCTAAGAACCCGGCGTACAACTTTCGCGGTACCGGGCTCAAGCCTCGCAAAGGCACATTGCTGTACCCGGTAAAGATGCACCATACTCCTTACCTATACATTATGACTGCTGCCTGCTCGATCATAATGATCTTGATGGTGCATATACGGAAAAATCCGTATTCAATTGCTTTCCACCATTATGCAGGTTCTCCAATGTTCATGTAGCGCGAGACCTCGAGGAAGTCTGCCCACTTTCGCGTAGGGTGATGTTGCAACCCCTATTCGTCTGAACTTGCAACAGAAAAATGGACACATTAAGAAGCCATAACTGTTATTTGTTGTTTATTGCGTAAAAACTCAACAGGCGATTTATACCCTAACGTTGAGTGTTTCCGTTTCCTGTTGTAAAATACTTCAATGTATTCAA
>CAIXCO010000295.1 GCA_903917955.1 uncultured Chlorobiaceae bacterium
AGGGGAGTACGCGCAGTATTGCCGATGAACTGCAGGATGATGCCCTGAGCTGGGCTCTGACGGGCGGCGAGGAGTACCAGTTGCTCTTTACCATCCCAAGGGCAGAGTACCCTGCAATTGCTGAAAACAAGGCAATCGCCGTCATCGGTGAGACCACCGACGTCAAAGAGGGGGTACAGTTGAGCGATATTTACGGGATGAAAATCGACCTCGCCTCAATCAGGGGATTTGACCATTTTCCACAGTAAAGGCTTCTATAACAGAGAAAAAGAGTGGCCGGGGCAGAGGATATTTATTTTTTTTGGGAAAGAGTGCGAAGATGGTAAATTGCCCCTCCTCTCCCACACTGTGGTGAGATGCCGAAGTGGCGGAATTGGTAGACGCCCGGGACTTAAAATCCCGTGTTCAGCAATGAACGTACGGGTTCGATTCCCGTCTTCGGCACCACACAATATCCTCTCTGTTCATTGTCACGCACCAACGCTTCTGGATGTCAACAACATGCAAAGGTAAGTTTTATCCCTGATTCTTACGAACGTACTGGTATGGGGTCATAAAGCAAGAAAAATACAAATGCCGATAATAAGCAGATTCCTCGGAATCATCATAGCCATGTACTGGGATGATCATTCACCTCCACATTTTCACGCAAAATATGCGGGATACGAAATTACTGTAGAAATTTTGACCGGCATCGTTGAAGGTAAATTCCCGAAACGGGCACTCCGTCATATTCTCGAATGATATGAACTCCACAACGCTGAATTACTGACGAATTGGGTGCGTTGCAAAAATAATGAAGAGCCCAACCAAATTGAACCACTGGAGTGATCACCTATGTTCCTTCATGTTAAAGATGCCAGATACCTTGGAGAGTACCGGGTAAGAGTCGTATTCAACAATGGACGGGAAGGGGTGACTGACCTTGCTGACGCTTTGAAAGGCCCGGTATTCGAGTCGTTAACGGATAGAACGAATTTTTCCGCATTTGTTGTTGATAAGGAGCTTGAGACTCTTGTTTGGCCCAATGGGGCGGATCTGGCTCCTGAATACCTTTATTATCAAGCCTTTAAAAATGAACCCGAGCTACGACCTCAGTTCATACAATGGGGTTATATCACCTGATAGACTCCTCTCTGGAACGATTATTCGATTTGCGATAAAAAAACAAAACCAGAACAATCATGAGTTCGGAATTTACAAAGATTTTGCTGAATGAGGATGAGATGCCTCGCCAGTGGTACAATATCCAGGCTGACCTGCCTGTGCCGCTTCCACCGCCTTTGGGGCCGGACGGCAACCCGATAGGCCCGGACGCTCTTGCAAAGGTTTTTCCGATGAACCTTATTGAGCAGGAGATGAGCACCGAGCGCTGGATCGATATCCCGCAGGGGGTGCAGACCATCCTCAAACTCTGGCGTCCCTCTCCACTCTACCGAGCCCACCGACTTGAGGCTGCATTACAGACTCCGGCTAAAATCTTCTACAAAAATGAAGGTGTTTCGCCAGCGGGAAGCCATAAACCCAATTCAGCCGTACCCCAGGCATGGTACAATAAAGAGTTCGGCATCAAGCATCTCATTACTGAAACCGGTGCTGGCCAGTGGGGAAGCGCACTTGCCATGAGCTGCAAGCTTGTCGGTATCGACTGCAAGGTCTTTATGGTGCGTATCAGCTTCGACCAGAAGCCCTTCCGCAAAATCATGATGAA
>CAIXCO010000296.1 GCA_903917955.1 uncultured Chlorobiaceae bacterium
CAGTTGGCAGTTTTTGCAGTGCCTCTTCAAGTTTTGTTATTTCGTCATGCACAAAAAACAAGCAGGACTTGTCCTGACAAAAAAAGAATGGTTATAATGCGGCATAACGTTTTCTATGTAACCTTGAGCAGAACACCATGAACCCGCGATCACCCCGAAAACTGATTACCTTTGACTGGGCAATGAAACGGTTGCTGCGCAGTAAGGCTAACTTTGAAATTCTTGAAGGATTTTTAAGCGAGCTCTTGGGCAAAGAGATCACCATCCTCGAAATCCTTGAAAGCGAAAGCAACAAAGAGGATAAAAGCGACAAATTCAACCGTGTTGATCTCAAGGTAAAAGAGAGTAACGGCAAAATGGTCATTATAGAAGTGCAGTATGATCGAGAATTTGATTACCTGCAACGAATGCTTTACGGCACTTCCCGGGTCATTACAGAGCATCAGAAGGAGGGTGAGGCTTGGTCAAAACTGGTGAAGGTCATCTCCGTTAACATTCTCTACTTCGATCTTGGCCACGGCAGTGACTATATCTACCACGGCACAACAAGCTTTTTCGGCATACACGACCACGACACCTTGCAACTCGACAGACGGCAGCAACAACAGTACGGCCAAACCCGAATCAACGATATTTATCCAGAATATTACCTTATCAAGGTCAACAATTTTAACCGCGTAGCTACAACATCACTTGACGAATGGATCTACTTCCTCAAAAACGAAGAGATCAAGGATGAGTTTAAAGCAAAAGGGATTCAGAAAGCAAAAGAGTCATTTTCAGTGTTGAGCATGTCCGACGAAGAGCTTCGTGCTTATAACCGCTATCAGGATTCCCTGCGTGATGAGGCTAGCTATGTCGAAACAAACTACGAGTTTCCCTACGCGGAAGGAGTTGAGAAAGGAAAACTTGAAGTTGCAAAACGGTTGGTAAATAAAGGGATGAGCGCTGAAGATGCAGCAGAGGTTGCGGGGATAAGCGTAGAGTTGCTAAGGCAATAGTGCCCCACATTTGTACCCGGGTCTGTAACTGGCACAAATAATACTCGCTTTTACTCTTCTTTTAGGACGATAACGTCACCCAACCCCGCCTGGCAATTTTTGCAGCGCCTCTTCAAGCTTTGTTATTTCGTCTCGCAAATAGGCTGCCTTTTCATACTCCATCTGCACGGCGGCCTCCTGCATTTCAAGGCGGAGCTCTGCGGCCATCGCATAGCCCACTTCGGGTGTGAGCGTGTCGAGAAGGCCGGAAAGCACCCTCTCCGGCTTGGGCTCAAGGCCGAAACGCTTCCGACGGTAACGCTCCTCCGCATCGGCCACGCCGGTGGTGTCGAGAATCTGGTCAACCGATTTGGTGATTGAACGGGGAGTAATGCCGTGCTCCTCGTTGTATTGCTGCTGGATGGTGCGACGTCTTGTGGTTTCATCGAGCACTTCACGGATGGAGCGGGTGATAACATCGGCATAGAGCACCACAAATCCGTCAAGGTTGCGGGCCGCCCTGCCAGCAATCTGCATCAGCGAACGGGCGTTGCGCAAAAAACCCTCCTTGTCGGCATCAAGAATGGCAACAAGGGAGACTTCCGGAAGATCAAGCCCTTCGCGAAGCAGGTTGACCCCGACAAGCACATCAATATCTCCTACCCTGAGCTCGCGGAGAATCTGCATCCGCTCCAGGCTCTTGATCTCCGAGTGCAGATAGCGCGAACGAATCCCCGTCTTTCTGAAAAAGTCGTGCAAATCTTCCGACATTCTTTTGGTCAGAGTCATAACCAGCACTTTGTGGCCTTTTGCGGTGTGGATGCGGATTTCAGCCAGAAGGTTGTCGATTTGGCCCGCCACAGGGCGAACTTCTACCGGAGGGTCAAGCAGACCGGTAGGACGAACCAGTTGCTCGACCACCACACCACCGGAACGGAGCAGTTCATGCTCACTCGGAGTGGCACTGACACAGATAACCTGCGGAACCATCTCCTCGAACTCTTCGAAACGGAGCGGCCGATTATCGAGCGCCGAAGGAAGCCGGAATCCATGCTCAACCAGAATGTTTTTTCGGGAGCGGTCGCCTCCGTACATCCCCCGTATCTGCGGCAGCGTGACATGCGATTCATCAACAACGACGAGATAGTCTGAAGGAAAATAGTCGAGAAGACAACAGGGGCGCTCTCCGGAAGGACGGCCTGAAAGGTGCTTCGAGTAATTTTCAATGCCGGAACAGTAGCCCAGCTCCTTCATCATTTCAAGATCGTAGCGGGTGCGCTCTTCAATCCTGCGGGCTTCGAGCAGACGATTTTCGGCACGATAATAGTTCAGCCTCTGGGCGAGCTCATTTTCAATGGAGAGCATCGCCACCTTGAGCTTCTCTTCGTCGGCCACAAACTGGCGGGCGGGATAGATAAAAGCGTATTTTTCAACACCGAGCACCTCTCCGCTGTGAATTTCAAAGGTCTGGATACTTTCGATTTCAGTACCAAAAAACTCGATGCGCAGCGCAAGCTCCTCATGTGCGGGCACAAGGTCAATGATATCGCCCCTTACACGGAACTTCCCCGGAGTCGGTTGAACATCATCACGGACGTAATGGAGGGCAATCAGCTCCTTCAAAAAGAGATCGCGATCTTTTTCCATGCCGGTGCGGAGTTCGATAATCTGCGCTTTCCAGTCTTCAGGAGAGCCGAGACCGTAAATACAACTGACGGAGCTTACCACAATAACATCCTTCCTGCCACTGAGCAAGGAGCTGGTCGCCTTGAGCCGGAGTCGCTCAATTTCGTCGTTGATGCGCAGATCTTTGGCGATATACTTGTCGAGAGAGGGGAGATAGGCTTCGGGCTGATAAAAATCGTAATAACTGATAAAATATTCGACGGCATTGTCAGGAAAAAACTGTTTGAGCTCTCCATACAACTGCGCAGCAAGCGTCTTGTTATGGCTCATCACCAGAACAGGCCGGTCGAAACGGGCAATGACATTTGAAATAGTAAAGGTCTTTCCCGACCCGGTCACCCCAAGCAGCGTCTGATAGGGATTTCCTGAACGAACCCCTTCACAAAGGGCTTCAATGGCCTTCGGCTGGTCACCCGCCGGACTGTAAGAACTGACAAGATTGTATATTCCACTCCCCTTCACCTGCATAGACAACGCTCCACACTTGATATTATTTTCACTCCTCTTATTCCGGGCTTACAAAAGAACTATTAATGCTCTTTGTTAGTTCTTCCACAATGATTATCTATTAGTACGGCGAAAACTGTATCCCTCCTGTACAAGCCCCTCCTGAACAGATGGCTTTTTTTGAGCATCTTTTTAAAAAAAGGTCATTCAGGGCGGTTGCAATTATCCGCTTTTAATCCCATTATTATCTTTTTTTTGATGCCGGATACTTTTAGAAGAGTTATAACGCGCCATATCCCCATATTCACCATAGGGATACTTTTTTTGCATTTAATTTCCTGTACACCCATGATCAACAAAGAGAAGCCTTATCCATACACAACGGTTCCCGGAGACTCGCTCCACACAAGAATCTATACGCTCAAAAACGGCTTGACGGTCTACATGAGCCCTTACCTTGACGAGCCGAGAATCTATACCTCCATTGCCGTCAGGGCAGGGAGCAAAAATGACCCTGCAGAGACAACCGGTCTTGCACACTATCTTGAGCACATGCTCTTCAAGGGAACTGATTCACTTGGCTCTCTTGACTATGAAAAAGAGCACACCGCACTCGAAAAAATCTCTGAGCTCTATGAGCAGTATCGCTCAACCGAAGATGTGGAGAAGCGGGCGGCGATCTACAAGGATATCGACAGCATCTCCAACGTGGCTGCAACCTATACGGTACCAAACGAGTACGACAAAATTCTTAACTCAATCGGCGCCCAGGGCACCAATGCCTACACCTGGGTCGAACAGACCGTCTATGTCAACGATATCCCCTCGAACAAGCTGGACCAGTGGCTCTCCATGGAGGCCGAGCGATTCCGCAACCCGGTGATGAGGCTCTTCCATACGGAACTTGAAACCGTCTATGAAGAGAAGAATATGACGATGGACAGTGACAGCCGGAAAATATGGGAAAATCTTTTTGCCGGACTTTTCAAAAAACACACCTACGGAACCCAGACCACCATTGGCAAGGCCGAGCATCTGAAGAATCCCTCGATCCGCAATGTCGTCAACTACTACCATACCTACTATGTGCCAAACAACATGGCACTCTGCATCGCTGGTGATTTCGATCCGGATGCAACCATACAGTTGATCGACAAAAAGTTTTCGGTGCTTCAGCCCAAAGAGTTGCCCCACTTTACCCCGGCTGTGGAAAATCCAATCACGGAGCCCCTGGTCATCAAGGTAAAAGGACCTGAATCGGAAGAGATTGTTCTCGGATTCCGATTCAATGGCATCAATAACTCCGATGCCGATTACATCACGCTTGCAGACAAAATACTCTTCAACCAGACTGCTGGCCTTATTGACCTGAACCTGAACCAGCAGCAGAAGGTGCTCGATGCCGGTTCGATGCTGATAATGATGAAAGATTACTCCGCCCATATTCTGAGTGGGAAGCCGAGAGAGGGCCAGAGCCTCGACGAGGTGAAGGAGATGCTGCTCGCCCAGATTGAGCTGCTCAAAGAGGGAAAGTTTCCGGACTGGCTGCTTGAAGCGGCAATCAACGACATGAAAATTGAGCAACTCAAGCTCTACGAAAGCAATCGGGGACGAGTTGAAGCCTACGTTGATGCGTTTGTGTGGGGTATGGCCTGGCCCGATCATGTTATCCAGCTCGATCGTCTCCAGAAAATCACTAAAGAGGAGCTTGTGGCATTTGTCAAGAAGCACTACAGCTCGAACTATGTCGCAGTTTACAAAGAGCACGGTACCCCCAAGAGTGAAACGAAGATCCAGAAGCCACCGATCACCCCTCTGACGGTGAACCGGAACAGCTCGTCACCGTTTGCCGAAAAACTTCTGGCGCTGAAATCGGAAAAAACTGAGCCTGTTTTTCTTGACTATACCAAGGATATCAGTTTTTTTGATGTCAATCCATCCATCAAGCTGAACTATCTGCAGAACAACGAAAACGAGCTCTTTTCGCTCTATTATGTTTTCGACATCGGAAAAAACAACAGCAAAAAAATAGAGCTTGCCCTCGAATACCTCTCCTATCTTGGAGCAGGCAATCTCACTCCTGCTGAATTCAGCCAGGAACTCTACAAAATCGGCGCAAGCTTTTCGGCATTTACCTCTGACGACTACGTCTACCTGAAGCTTTCGGGACTTCAGAAGAACTCCGCTGCCGCCATTCGACTGCTTGAAAATCTGCTTGTTGATGCAAAGCCCGACAAGGAGGCGCTCGAAAAGCTGAAAGCCGGTACACTGAAAGAGCGTACCGATGCCAAGCTGGCCAAAAAGAAGATCCTCTTTGAGGCAATGACCAATTATGGCAAATACGGCCCCTCTTCGCCTTTCACCAACATTCTCAGCAATGCGGAGCTTGAACAGGTCACCTCAAACGAGCTGCTTGATGAGGTGCACAACCTTCTGCAATACAAGCACAGGGTACTCTACTACGGCCCTGCAACCTCTGCGGAGATACTCGGTGAACTGCGTTCGGTGCGCCATTACCCCGAATCGTTCAAGACCCCGCCAGTCACTGACCCCTTCCATGATCTTGAGCAGCACGAGAATCTTGTCTATTTCGTCAATTACGATATGACACAGGCGGAGGTCATCCTCATGACAAGAGATCAGCTCTACAATCCATCCATACTCCCCCTCTCCACCCTCTTCAATGAATATTACGGAGGTGGAATGTCGTCCGTGGTCTTCCAGGAGCTGCGCGAAGCCAAAGCGCTCGCCTACTCTGTTTTTTCGGTTTACAAAACACCGAAACAGAAGGATGAGCACAACTATATTGTCAGCTATATCGGCACCCAGGCAGACAAGCTTCCCGAAGCGCTTGATGGTATCAGCATTTTGATGAACAAGCTGCCTGAATCACCCGAGCTTTTTGCTTCAGCGCAAAACGGAATTCTGCAAAAAATTTCAACCGAGCGGTTGACGAGAACAGAGATTCTTTTCAATTACGAAGAGGCGGTTCGACTGGGGCACGACCATGATATCAGAAAGGATATTTATCGTGATGCGGCCCGGTTCACCCTTGCCGATATTGAAAAATTTCACAACGACCACCTCAAGAACAAAAAACATGTCATGCTGGTGCTTGGCAAGAAAAAGGATCTTGACATGAAGACCCTGAAGAGGTATGGTACCGTGAAAGAGCTTTCGCTGAAGGATATTTTCGGCTATTAATGAAGATTCTCGACAAGTATATATTCAGGCAGTTTGCAAAGGCTTTTCTCTTCACCTCCATAGCCTTTGTCTGCCTGTTCGTTCTCGTCAACATGGTTGAAAAACTTGACGAGTTCATGGATAAAAATCTCTCTCTGTGGGAGATTCTCCGTTATTATACACTGTCGATACCCTCCATCATTCTGGTGATTTCTCCAGTGAGCGCTCTGCTCTCTTCAATTCTTGTTGCCGGAAGACTCTCCTTTTCAGGCGAACTTCCGGCAATACGCTCTGCCGGTGTCAGTATGCGCCAACTGCTGACCCCTTTTTTGGCGGGAGGCATGGCTATTCTTGTGCTGAATATCCTCAACGCATGGTGGATCTCGCCCTCGGCATTTACCGAAAAGAATGCTTTTGAACAGCGCTATTTCAAAAAAAATCCCTCTGAACCGCACGACAACCGCAATATCCATATTCTCGAACCGGGAAAACGGATGGTGTCGATAGGACTCCTCAATGCGGACTGCTCGACGCTCAGCACGGTTTCCATCGAGGAGTTCAGTGGAACAAGGCTCATATCGCGAACCGACGCCGATACCATGCGCTACAACAAAAAAAAGAGCGAATGGGTAATGCAGAACGCTTCAACCCGCTTTTTTACCCGTGGGAGTGAGGCGTTTCATTTCGCACAATTGAAACCTCTGAAACTTGCACTTTCGCCGCGCTCACTGGCGGAGCTCAATCTTCAACCGGATGAAATGAACATCATCCGCCACTACCAGTACCTTGCAAAAAAACAGAGTGCCGGTTTTTCGGGGCTTGAGCGCTCAATGGTCAAATTTCACAACAAGATTGCACTCCCCTTCGCCTCTCTTGTCATCATTCTCATCGGCGTACCCCTTTCCGCAAAAAAAAAGCGGGGAGGACTCGCCTCTGA
>CAIXCO010000297.1 GCA_903917955.1 uncultured Chlorobiaceae bacterium
CCAAGCTATACGAGTCAAGCGTGTTCGGCATGTGGGCATGTGTCCAGTGAGAACCGTAAGACACAATCCCGGTTTGAGTGTGTTGTGTGTGGATTTGCAGAAAATGCTGATCTGAACGCAGCACTCAATATACAGAGGGCAAGACATGCCCTTTCAGCCTGTCAAGTGAATGGTGCTCCAAGGCCATCAGCGAGCCAGGAACTCGCCGAAGCTATCAGCACCACGGGGTGTCTGACGCAGTAGGAATCCTCGTCCTTTAGGGCGAGGAGGATGTCAACTTTGTGAGCATTTCGAAAGCGTCCACTGGTTATGGTTTAGGACTTCATGAATTGTGGCGTTTGTAAATATCCTTTTTTCTGCAAGATTATCAAACCTTTCCCAGCGCATCAACCAGCCACTTAAACCCGATCTTCTCCTGCTCCAGCCGTATCTGATGGCCCAGCTCATCCCGTCGCAACTGATCATAAAGCACACTCTCATCAGCCGTCAGGCGCTTGAGTGCACCGGTTTCGGGAGATGGCTCAACGCCCCAAAGCGCTTGATGCTCCATCAAAGTTTCACTGTCCATCAAAAGGGAGGTTGCCTGCGGAAAGAACCCGCGTAACTGGTTGAGGATGACGAAGCCGTGGGTGTCGATGTCGCCCCAGTAATGGATAACGCGGTCACGCATCCACTTGACTGACGCAAGATTCTCGAACCCATACCCGGATCCGAAAATCACCATTGCCTCGGAAACGTCTGGGGGGCTAAAAAATTGAGTTTGCGCAAGGCCCTTGCCTTGGCGCCGCCTTTCAGGCTCTCCTGTCGCTCCGTTTTGAATAGCGAATCATTCTATTGTGAGAGTGACTTTTTTATGGGCTCCGTACTCTTGTAACTCAATAGTATTATTTGTACTTACAACAGGGAGCTATTATTGTTGCACTTCCCGCTCAAGACGGTTCAATGGCGGGTTATGATTGTCCGGTATGCAACTACAAAAGTATATGAGGCAAACAGTGAATGGTAATGTGCTGATCTTTTTGTATTCAATTCCGTATGGTTCAACAGTGGAAGTGCGTAAATTGAGCCGATAACAGTTATTCATCTGCCCCGTGTCGGGCATAGTTACAGCATACCGGGGAGGCTCTGCCATGAAAATATCCAATATCGTTCTGCACAACTTCAAAAAATATGAGCAAGCCCGTTTTAATTTTCATGATCAGTTTACGGTATTGATTGGTGAAAACGGGGCAGGTAAAACGACCATTCTTGATGCATTATCAGTGATGCTGGGCACCTACCTGCAAGGCTCGAATATCAAAACCGGGCGAGGTGTGATAGGAAAAGCGGATGCACGCCTGTTTCCTGTCGAAAAAGAGGGTCAGATATTTCTTGAGTCTGAGCCGGAGGTTAATTTGACTGCCGAAATTATATTCCGTGGCAGCAACCTGCTGTGTCGACGGGATATTGGTGACCGTGGTGGAAAGGCTAAAGAGCTGGTGAATATTGCTGTGGAAGACCGGTTACAGATCAGCAGAAAGGAAAGTCCGGATCTTCCATTACTTCTCTATTATGGATCTGGC
>CAIXCO010000298.1 GCA_903917955.1 uncultured Chlorobiaceae bacterium
GTGAAATCTACTCCGACCTCATTGCCGAAGGCACCGCCAACCTCATCCTCTCGGTAGAACCGCTTGAAGCGTTGCGCTACCTCCCGTTTCTCGCCAGCGAAGGGAGAATTGTCACTTCCACAGAGCCCTTCATCAATATGGAGAACTACCCGGAGATGGAGCTGATTTTGGCCGAACTGCACTGCACGAACCGCCCCATACTAGTCAACTCCTTGGAACTTGCTCGCAAGGCAGGCAACCCGAGAACATCAAACATGGTGATGCTCGGTGCCGCATCCCCCTATACCGGCATCTCGCAAGAAGGGCTCGAATCAGCCATAAGCGAACTCTTCCGGGCAAAAGGAGGCGCAATTGTTGCCATGAACATTGAGGCATTCAGAACAGGAGAAGCATTATTTCACCATCAAGCAACCGTGTCATGATCTGGAACAAGCAATACGAGTGCATGGAGCGCGAAGAGCTCCGCAAACTTCAGGGAGAGCGTGTAAAGACAATGGTAAAGCGGGTCTACGACTCGGTCCCCTTCTACCGCAAAAAGCTTCAGGATGCAGGTATTGAACCCGGCGACATCACCACCATCGACGACCTGCAAAAACTGCCCTTCACCACCAAGCAGGACCTGCGCGACAACTACCCCTTCGGCCTCTTTACCGTGCCGCAAGCCGATATTGTCCGACTCCATGCCTCCAGCGGCACCACAGGAAAGTCCACCGTTGTCGGCTACACCCATAACGATATCGAGATGTGGAGCGAAGTGGTTGCCCGCTCGCTCACCATGGCAGGAGTAGGCAAATCCGACATCATCCAGGTCGCCTACGGCTATGGCCTCTTTACTGGCGGTCTCGGACTGCACTACGGCGCAGAAAAAGTTGGCGCAACCGTTATTCCTATCTCCGGCGGTAATACCAAAAAACAGCTCCAGCTCATGGAGGACTTCGGCTCGACGGTACTTGCATGCACCCCCTCCTACGCCGCCTATCTTGGTGAAGCACTGACCGAAGAGAAGATCGACCGGCGGAACATCAAGCTCAAGGCAGGGATCTTCGGCGCAGAGCCTTGGACAGAGGAGATGCGCTCACAAATTGAGCAACTGCTCGGCATCAAGGCGTACGACATTTACGGCCTCAGCGAAATCATCGGGCCAGGAGTCTCAATGGAGTGCCACTGCCAGAAAGGAATGCATATTTTTGAAGACCACTTCATCCCTGAAATTATCAACCCCGACACCGGCGAAGTGCTGCCCTACGGAGAGCTTGGCGAACTGGTCTTTACTCCAGCCACCAAAGAGGCGATGCCGCTTATCCGCTACCGCACCCGCGACCTGACCCGCCTCCACGGCGAAACCTGCGAATGCGGACGCACACTGGTCAGAATGGAAAAATGCGTGGGTCGCTCGGACGACATGCTCATTATTCGCGGCGTCAACGTATTCCCATCACAGGTGGAATCGGTGCTGCTTGAAATGAGCGAAACCAAACCACACTACCTGCTCCTGGTTGACCGTGAAAACAACCTCGACATTCTTGAAATCCAGGTTGAGGTTGAAGAGCAGTTCTTCTCCGATGAAATCAAGGAACTTGAGGGACTCCGCCATCGCATTAAGGCCAATATCGCCAGCACGCTCGGCATCAGCGCAACCATCCGGCTTGTTGAACCCGGCACGATCGAACGCAGCATGGGCAAAGCACAACGGGTTATTGATAAACGGAAAATGTGAGGATTACCCAATAAACTTGTACATTACCTCTTGTAAAACCGAAGTATTTGTTCTATTTCTAATTAAACAGTGATATAAACAGTTTTGTGTTTTTCGTGTTTTTTGTGGTTACAGGAATAAAAAATGAACCACGAAAGGCACTAAAAGTAAAAGAAAAAGACATTGTTTCATTGTTGACTTAGAATGGGTATTACAAACATTATTCAGGGGATGAAGGCATACTGATGAGAAACAAACTGTACCTTGGTTTTGGCATTTTCGCGCTTTTTCTTTGTCTGGCGGCAGTCTCCGTGGGAGTATTGACGGGTAAGGTCAAGAGCTCTACCGGAGGCACTCTTCCGGGAGTGACCGTCACCGTCCTGGAAACATCAGCTTCAACAACAACCGCGAACGACGGCACCTTTAAATTCGAAGCTCTTCCTGAAGGCGAATATTCACTTTGCTTCGACCTTGCAGGCTTCAGTTCAGAGAGACGGCAAGGAGTCAAAATCAGAGCTGGCAAAACCTTGTCGCTCACCATTGTCATGAAACCGGCTCCTTCAGCAGCTCAAACAGTTCCGTCGCCTCAGTCATATTCTGCCGCTCCCGACATGATGATGTCAGTGAGCGCTCCACGCGAATCGAAAATGCGTAAGGTGATGACGGCTCCTCCCTCTCCCGCAGCCCATCCGCAAGTCTACAGCCATATCCTTCCAAATCCCGCAATACCGGCAGCAGGAGTTGATTTCAATACGGAAGAGTACGGACGCATCGTCGAAAACGGTTTCAAGGAGACAACCAGAGAGCCTCTTTCCACCTTTTCCATAGATGTCGATACCGCCTCCTACGCCAACGTCCGCCGGTACCTCACGGA
>CAIXCO010000299.1 GCA_903917955.1 uncultured Chlorobiaceae bacterium
CTTGGTGCAAAGATGATTGTGCTGGCACGGGAACTCACCCTTGAGCAGGTGCGCCATATTATCGGCAACATAAAGAGTGACCGGCTCGACCTGCGCATTGAGTGCTTTGTGCATGGAGCAATGTGCGTCGCGGTTTCGGGGCGCTGCTTCATGTCGCAAGAGCTTTTTGGCCGCTCGGCGAACCGTGGAGAGTGCGTGCAGCCCTGCCGCCGCCAGTATATCATTACCGATCCAGAGGAGAACGAGGAGCTTGAACTTGGAACAGATTATGTAATGAGCCCCAAAGATCTCTGTGCCATTGAATTTCTTGATGTGCTCATGGATGCAGGCATCAGCGCTTTCAAAATTGAGGGCAGAAGCCGCAGCCCGGAATATGTGCAGACGGCAACGGCGGCCTACCGCTCGGCACTCGATTTCTGCACCTTTCAGCGCAACGACACCAACTTCAGAAGTGAGTACAGCCAACTGACCATCAAGCTCAAAAAGGAGCTGGCGCTGGTCTACAACCGGGGATTTTCGGAGGGTTTTTATTTCGGCAAACCCTTTGACGCATGGATTCGCGAGTATGGTTCACTGGCAGAGGAGAAAAAAAGCTACATCGGAGAGGTAAAGAAATATTATCCAAAGGCCGGGGTGGCTGAGTTCCTCATGTATGCCGGAACGCTCAAAAGCGGCAACAAGCTCTCAATCCTCGGGCCAAAAACCGGAGTTGTCACCTGCATTGCCGAAACCTTTTACACCAACGATCAACCCGCTACGGAAGCGGCCAAGGGCGACAGCGTCACCGTCAAGTGCGCAAGGGTGAAGAAAAACGACAAGGTCTACAAGCTTGAAAAAAGACCATAGAAAGCGTAATTTAGAGTACCTTCAAAGAGGCTTGATTTTTCATTGAAACGCTCTCGAAATCAGGAACGAGAAAAAGGAGACTTGGAGCAGTGATCTACAAAGTCATTTCCAAAAAGGAGTTCACAGGGTTTGTTGATGCACTTGTGCACAGTAACCGCTCTTTCGGACCGAAACAGGTTGCTACCGACCACCGGGGCAACGCGGTGTATCAGTTCCAGCCTGTTCACTCCGTTGCTGACATCGCCTTCGACTACAGCGCTACGGCGTCATCGGCCAAGCATTTTTTTCTGCCTTTCCGCGAAGAGTTGTCACACTTTCACTTTCACGGCAATGACTGGGAGCAGCAGATAAGCTACGAAGCAAACCCCGTGGTACTGATCGGGCTGCGGGCGTGTGATATCAGCGCCCTGAACATTCTCGACGATGTGCTGCTTAACGGCCATTTTCCCTCTCCCGGCTATCTGGCCCGACGCAAAAACAGCTTTGTGATCGGCATGGATCATCTGCCCCTGCAAGACTGTTTCTGCAAATCAATGAACCATCACACCGTCACGACCGGCTTTAACCTCTTCTGTTCGGATATCGGCGACCACTACTACCTCTCAATCAACTCGTCGAAAGCGTTCAACTTTCTCCGGGAGTTTGAAACCCGCGATCCGAACTATGACGACAACTGCATGCTGGTGGAACGGCGCAAGCTCATTCAGAACGGTTTTCAAACCGACATTGACGTTACCGCCCTGCCAACCATTCTCGACATTGAGTTCGACTCCCCTGTCTGGGAAAAATGGGGCGACAAATGCCTCAACTGCGGCACCTGCGCCATGGTCTGCCCCTCCTGCTATTGTTACTCGCTCACGGAGTCGTTCGATACCAACCTCAACGGAGCTTCACGCGAAAAAAAGCTCTACTCCTGCAACCTTGTCGATTTTGCCGTTGTGGCTGGAGGGCACAATTTCCGTCCAAAAAATGGCGACCGGTTGAAGTATCGCTATTACCATCAGCACCGGGGATTTGCCGAAAACGCCAGCCAGCAGATCTGCGTTGGCTGCAACCGGTGCGGAAGGGCGTGCCTGGCAGGGATTAACCCGAAAGATGTCATCAACGATCTCAGAATGGAGAAGGAATCATGCATGACCTGCGTTTCGTCATCCCCCCGCAAGATATAAACCGGGAGGATTTTGCTTCATCGGTGCCGGATTTTAACCGCCGTTCAGAAATCATGAGAACCGATTTCGGGTACAAGTGCATGGTCACCAACATCGTCCGCCTGACGGAGCAGGAGAAGCTTTTTCAGCTCCGCATTATCGACCCCGTGGAGCGCGCGCTCTTCCGATTCAAACCAGGCCAGTTCCTCATGCTTGAACTTCCCGGTTACGGCGACGTGCCTATCTCGATTTCAAGCTCCAGCAGCAACCATGAGTTTCTGGAACTCTGTATCCGCAAGGTGGGCCATGTCACCTCGGCGCTCTTTTCGATTAAAGAGGGAGCCCGTGTGGCCATAAGAGGCCCTTTCGGATCGGCCTTCCCGATGGATGAGATGGCCGGGCACAACATCCTCCTGATTGCCGGAGGACTTGGCATAGCGCCACTGCGTGCCCCTCTCTACTGGATCAACGAACATCGTGACCGATTTCTTGACGTCCATCTGCTCTATGGCACAAAAGAGCCCTCGCAACTCCTCTTTACCTGGCAGTTCGATGAGTGGAGGATGATCAACCATATCAAACTGCACACCATTGTTGAGCGTGCCGACCCTCAGTGGCTGGGGAAAAAAGGCATGATTACCGATCTCTTCAACGATATCACCATTGCTACCGCAACCACATACGCCATCGTCTGCGGCCCGCCGGTGATGTTCAA